>JBDHKT010000468.1:0-2506 GCA_039586255.1 Gemmatimonadota bacterium
GTTCGAAGGCTCGACACCCCAGGTAATAGTCGCCAAGCACATCAGCGAGACGGCTACACCCGTGGCCAAGGTCGCGCAGGGCGTGCCGGGTAGGCTCGCCCGCGCCATCGACCGCTGTCTGGCCAAGGAGCCGCTGCAACGGTTCGCCAGCGATGACGAGCTGGCCGAGTCGTTGGGACAGGCCCTCCCCGAGCGACGTGAGCTTCCCGTGCCACTGCGCGTCTTCGTCAAACAAGAAGGCCGGATGGGCACCGGCGGAATCATTGTCTACCTGTGGGCGCTGACGGCGATCTCGGCCATGGTCGGGGCGACGGTCGGCGAGTTCCTCGGTTACACCTTGGGAGTCAGTGCGGGGTTCGGCACGGCCATCGCCGGGGTCACCTTGGCTCCCGCCGGCGTCATAATCAATCGCGCCCGCCGCCTGCTCAAGGCCGGCTACGGCCAGGAAGAGCTGCCCATCGTCTTCAAGGCGGAGATCGATCGCGCGCGCGAGGAAGGCGCCTTCCAGTTCGGGCACGGCCCGTCCACCTACGAGAAGGTCGTGCGCGTGATCAGCGCGTTCGGTCTGACCGCCGGCGTCGGCCTTGGGGCCCTGGCGGTCACCGGCGGCGCCACCGGCGCGGGCCTGTACGCCTCAATCTTCTACTCGTTGACCATCGGATTCGGTGCCGGCGTCCTGGCGCTCGTTCGTCTCCAGTGGCGCCGGGGTATCGACCGCGAGATACGCGGCTGGTTCTGGAGGTCGCGACTGGGGCGTTGGATCTTCAAGATCGCCGGAATCGGTCTCAAGCGAGTCCCGATTGCAGGGTCGGCAACCTACCGGCCCACCGAGCTGGCGATCGGCCTGGCCGCCGACCGCCTGTTCGAAGGGCTGCCCCGCGAGCTGCGCAGGTCGCTCAAAGATCTCCCCGATATCGTGCACAAGCTGCAGGTCGATGCCCAGAAGATGCGCAACCGCGTCGAGGACCTGAACGGGATACTCGCCGAAGTCGGCAGCGAGCGCTCGGAAAGCCGCGCCCTCGAAGCTTCACCGTCACCCGACGAGAGCTCGAAGGTGGCCGTGCAGCGCCAGAAGCTGTCGGACGATCTGTTCGCGGCACGGGACGCCACCCAGCAGCGCCTGGCCGACGCCGTGGCGGCGCTGGAAACGATCCGGCTCAGCCTGCTGCGCATGCAGGCCGGTTCGGGTAGCGTCGAGAGCCTGACGGGTGACCTGGCAGCAGCGCGCGAGGTAGCCGACGACATCGATCAGCTCCTCGAAGCGCAACTCGAAGTAGACAAGCTCTTAAAGTCCAAATAATCGCTAAGGGACGGTCGCCGGACGGTGCGTAGGGAGCCGAGGGTGTCGTCGAGCGTAATTCGGAGCGCGGGGCGGCGCAGCCGTTCTTCCCGCAACCGAGCCGCGCGACATGGAGCGAGACGACCCATCGGCTCCCGCTTTTCCCGGAAGGCGTGAGCGTCACTCGGCGGTGAGTCGTTCTATGGCTTGGCGGGCTGCCCTGACGCGCGGCTGCAGTTCGGGATCGGCCTCAGCCCAGAGCTCGGCGAACTTGGCGAGGTGCCGGACGGCCGTCAGGTTATCCCCGAGATTGAAGTAGACCATGCCGAGGCGCTCGTGGGCGAGGGGGCGTAGCACGGCGTAGCTCCACGAGTCGTAGAAACTGAGCCGGTAGCTGGTCGTCAGCGAGTCGTAGTGAGCGGCGGCTTCAGGAAAACGCCCCAAGGCGGCGTAGGCATCGGCGAGCGCTAGCCGCGAGCCGCGATACAACATCCCCCAGTCGGCTGCCCGCGCTCGCATTAAGTGCTCGATGCTCTCCTCCGCTCTTCCGTCCTGAAGCGCGACCAACGCCCGAGCTCTGTCAGCGAGGCCGCCCGGATAGAAATCTCCCGTCGCCGCGATGGAGTCCATCCGCTCGAGATGATCGCGGGCCTCGGACAGGTCGCCGACGATCGCGTACCCGGTAGCCAGCACTCCGAGAACACCATGCACGACCGACGGAGTGGTCTCCTGATCCGCGAGCTCGGCCAGTTCGACGAGATACGGAAGTACGCGCTCGCGCTCGCCGCCGGCCAGCGCCGAATATGCAACCGTGAGAACGACGCTGTTGATGACGTCTGACATGCCGCCGCGGGCCGCCACATCCCAGGTCGAGTCGGCGAGGGCGAAAGCCCGCTGCATCTGTCCCCGCCCCGCCATGATCGGAGTAGCCGTCCAGAGCATCCACGCGTCGCCGAAGGCGCCGAAACGGCCGGCATAGTCTACGCGCACACGTTCAGCGGTAGAGAACTCATCCGCGTAGTACGCATTCCAGACGGTGGTACCCACCGTCAACATAGTTTCAGGAAAGCGCTCGCGCATTACAGCAAGTGTCGACTCCGCCGCTTCGTGTCGCCCCAAGGTGCGCTGTGCACTTGCGATGTTGAAGTAGCCGGTGGCATTGCGCGGATTGACCTCCACGGTGCGCAAATAGAGCTCCAGGGCATCTTTATCACGACCCAACCGCTC
>JBDHKT010000469.1:0-2505 GCA_039586255.1 Gemmatimonadota bacterium
ATCGTCGATGTAGTCTTCGGGTAGCGGCTGCCGGCTGATGATGTCCAGTTACGCCTCCGCAAACGGGTTCACCGCGATGACGCTACCATACATCTGACCGTGGTTGAAGTCTTCCGAATACAGATTCTCCACACCTGCAGCGTTGGCCGCCTGCACGATCAGCGCATCCCAGAAGGAAATCTGGTATCGCTCTTCCAACTCGAGCGCCTCGAGAATCGACTCGCCGTCGTTCACGACCAACTCCCATGTCAGGTAATCCGCCAACATCCGCTTCGCCTCGGCCTGGGGGATCGGCTTCTTCGCCACTTTGCGAAGATTGACGCACAGCTCCTGAAGCACCTGGGTACTGACCACGCCCGATCGCTGTTCCCACAAGCGCGACACGAGCGCCTTCGCCCGATCGTGCTTGGCGCCGCAACCAGGATCGTGGGCATAGACCAGGATGTTCGTATCGACAAACGCCTTAGCGCTCATGCAATTCGTCCCGCGAGCCAGCAGGCTCCCAGCCCAAGTCGAATCCCGTCTCCAGCCGGGCCAACGCCCGACGCTTGGCAGCCTCGTAGTCCTTCTCGCGCCGGACCAACTCCTCGAGCTGCTCCGCCAGCATACGACTCACCGATGATCCTCGCTGCGCCGCCAAAACCTTGGCCTCCCTGATCAGGTCCGCGTCTAACCTAAGTGTGATGTTGGCCTTCATAAAATCCTCAATTAGCACGTAATACTGTGCTACACACTATTACGTGCGCGATCAAATTTCAATCGGGAACGGGCAAGCGACTTGGTCGGCGGGAGTTCAACAAGCCATCAACAACCGTCAGGGTCAGATTCGCCGAGCGCTTCCAAGTCCGCCAGATCCTTGAGGCGGCCAACCGCGCGCTTGTTCTGGATGAGAGATCGCCGTCCGAGGAATGGCACATCCACGCCCTCCACGGAGTGAACGACTCGATCCGTCCAGGCGTCCTCGAAAGCAACACCGGTCAGATCGGTGAGGATGTCGATTCGCCTGGGCGCGAGTCCGATCTGGACAACGAAGCCCGGCTTGCAGAGGTCATCGACCGACACGTCCAGTGATTCCACCGGCGCGCCAAACGAAATGATGGCTCGCCAAACCCGCTCGCTGTTGGCGGGATCCCGATCGATCCATATGTCGAGATCGCCCGTCGCTCTAGGCACGCCATGTACCGCCAGAGCATGGGCGCCGGCCACGAGGAATCGCGCGTCTTCAGCAAGGAGCGCTCTCAGGATGTCTAGGAAGTCTTCGTTCAAGAGCCGGCGTTCCCTTCCCCGGAAGCGTCGGTGAGGATACGGACGGGGGTTTCGGCGCGAGAGTACTCAGCCAATTGCCGGCCGCTCAGGCTCCAGGCCTCTACAGCCAGAGGCCACATCATGGCGAGCCGTTCTTCTGCCGTGGTCTGGCCGCTGAGGTCGTCGCGCGGCTGATTATCCAGTCGATGAACTCGAACGACCCACGACCGGCGATGCCTGGCTCTCTTTTCTAGGTCCTCCCGTGCCCATGGCATGTCTTTAATATAGCGGACGTAAGGCGAGGCGTCATCGCAAGACGGCGCCCTCATTCCTTCCGGATATCGACTCGGCGCAGGCGATTCGCGTTCGTCACCACATTGATCGAGCTGAACGCCATGGCCGCCTCGGCGATGGCCGGGTGCAGGAACCCGAGGATCGCCACCGGGATGGCGATCACATTGTAGAAATAGGCCCAGAACAGGTTCTGACGGATCTTCCTGAATGTCGCGTGTGAGAGCCGGATCGCCCTCACCACCGCCGAGAGATCGCCCTGCACCAGCGTGACGTCCGCCGCCTCGATGGCGATGTCGGTGCCGGTGCCGATGGCGATCCCCACGTCGGCCTGTTTCAGTGCCGGCGCATCGTTGATGCCGTCTCCCACCATTCCGACCGTGCGACCCTCCCCCTGCAACCGCTTCACCTCGTTCACCTTCTGGTCGGGGAGCACTTCGGCGATCACGCGATCGACTCCCACCGCCTGAGCGATGGCGTTCGCCGTTCGTTCGTTGTCGCCGGTCAGCATTACCGTCTCGAGGCCGAAGCGCTTGAGCTCGGCGACCGCGGCCTGCGAGTCGTCCTTCAACGTGTCGGCCACGGCGATGACGCCGGCCGGCCGGCCGGCGACGGCGACGAACATGGCGGTCTTCGCCTCGTTCTCGAGGCGCACCAGGTCAGACGCGATCTCATCGACGGCGACACCTTCCACTTCCATCAGGCGGGCGTTGCCCACCAGCACGACCTTTCCATCGATCCGCGCGCGAACGCCGCGCCCGACCAGCGCCTCGAACGCGGTCGCCTCGATGATCGTGAGCTGTCGCGCCACAGCCTCTGCCACGATGGCCGACCCGATCGGGTGCTCGGAGCCCGACTCGGCGCTCGCCGCGAAGCGCAGCGTCTCCGCCTCGCGCCAGCCCGGCGCCGGCACTACGTCGGTCACGCCCGGCTCGCCGCGGGTAATCGTGCCCGTCTTGTCGAGCACGA
>JBDHKT010000470.1:0-2494 GCA_039586255.1 Gemmatimonadota bacterium
TGATCGAGCTTCTGATTGTGGTCGTGATTATCGGCATTCTGGCCGCTATCGCGATCCCGAAGTTCGCCAACACCAAGGAGAAGGCCTACGTCTCGGCCATGAAGTCGGACCTGAGGAACCTGGCCGCTGCTGAGGAAGCGTACTTTGCAGACGAGCTGGCTTACACAGCCACCGTGGCCAACCTCGAGTACAACACGACGAACGCGGTCAACGTCGGTATCTCGGAAGCGACCGCCAAGGGTTGGGGCGCCACGGCGACGCACGACGGTCTGAAGGTCGGCAGTAAGTGCTCGCTCTACTACGGAGGTGCCTCGGCCGTCGCGCCAGCGACTCAGGAAGGTGTGATTGACTGCACCATCGTGAAGTAACGGTGCGATAGCCGAAATTGCGCACGTTACGAGAGAGGGTAGCGCGGAGGGCCACCTCCGCGCTATTCTTTTAGGGCACCCCCCGCCAGGATCGGCGCGGCCGATCGGATAGTTCCCCCACAGGACACTTAGACGAACGCTGGAGTTCGGTGAAGCGGGTTGCATCACTGCGTCGCGAGCTGATTGTGGCATTGGCTCTCTTACTGGTTGCCGCGCTGGGGCTGGCTGCCGTCGGCGTCGTACTGTGGCTGCCCGTCGGCGGGTCGACCGCCAGCATAGTCCTGTTCCTGGCCGTCCTCGTCGCACTCGATGTCGGTATATTCCTGATCCTCGGGGATTACCTGCTGCGCCAGATGGTGCTCAAGCCGGTCGGGGCGATCGTGCACGGTGCGGAGGCCATTGCGCGGGAGGACTTCTCGAGCCGGATCCGGGTGGAAGGTGCGCGGGAGCTGGAGCGCCTGGCGATCAGCGTCAACGAGATGGCGGAGAAGCTGATCCAGAACCAGAGGCGCTTGACGGACAACATCCAGTCGTTGAACGAGGTGAACCGGGCGTTGACCGAGGCGCGGGACGAATTGGTGCGGGCCGAGAAGCTGGCGTCGGCGGGCCAGCTGGCGGCTGGCATCGCCCACGAGATTGGCAACCCGCTCGGTGCGATTCTCGGCTATCTCGAGATCGCCGAGCGGCGACCGACCATCAAACAGGAGATCGTGGACGACATGCGCCGGGAGGCCAGGCGTATCGATAGGATCGTCAAAGGCCTGCTCGACTACGCCCGACCGCGGCAACCGGCGCCGCGACCGATAGAGGTCAACGAGGTAGTCACCGGCGCGATCGGCCTGGTCGATGCGCAGGGCCACTTCAAGCACATTGAACTGGATCTCGAGCTTAGCGAAGACGTCACGACGGTGCATGCCGATCCGCACCAACTGGAGCAGATCATGGTCAATCTGCTCCTCAACGCCGCGCAGGCCGTCGACGGCGCCAGCGGCAGCTCTGTCAAGGTAATCACCGAGACGATGCCATTCGAGGCGAGTCAGCCGCCTGCCAGGCGGCGCGACGACCCGGCGGGCATCGATTACTCGCACCTGCGGCGGCTGCAGGCCCGGCGCGAGGGGCTCACTCCGCCTCCCTTCAGCGCTGGCGTTAAGGTCGTGCGCATCTCGGTGCTGGACGATGGGCCGGGCATCCCGCAGGAGATCCTCGACCGTGTCTTCGACCCCTTCTTCAGCACCAAGGAGACGGGGCAGGGCACCGGTCTCGGGCTGGCAGTGTCGGCCCGGCTGATCGAGGCTATGGGCGGCACGATCATGGTCGATAGCTCGGAGGAAGGCGGCGCCTGTTTCTCTATCGTGTTACCGGCCGCTCGCCCTGGGAAAGAAGCGGAAACAGAGGAAGGCTAAGTGAAGGTACTCGTTATAGACGACGAAGCCGGGGTGCGTCGCACTCTGTCAATGATTCTGGAAGACGAAGGGTATCAGGTCATCAGCGCCTCCGACGGCAGGGAAGGCCTGGATCGTGCCCTGAAGGAGGAGCCCGACCTCATCCTCTGCGATATTCGAATGCCGCGGATGGACGGGCTCGAGTTCCTCGAGCAATACCGCAAGAAGAACGGGCAGGCGCTGGTTATCACCATTACCGCCTACGGCAGCACCGAGCTGGCCGTCGAGGCGATGAAGAAGGGCGCCTACGACTACCTGCCGAAGCCGTTTACCACCGCCGAGGTCGTGCTGACGCTCCGCAAAGCGGAAGAGCGCGAGAAGCTGCGCCGCGAGGTCACTCGTCTGCGCAAGCGGGTCAAGGCGGACCAGCGCTACCCCGAGATCGTCGCCAAGAGCGCCGGGATGCGTGAAGCCGTCGAGCTGTCTACGAAGGTGGCTCAGCACCCGTCCACCGTTCTGATCACTGGTGAAAGCGGCACCGGCAAAGAGCTCATCGCCCGGCTCATCCACGGCGCCAGCCCGAGGGCGGACCGGCCGTTCGTGCCAATCAACTGCGGCGCGATCCCCGAGAACCTGCTGGAGTCGGAGCTGTTCGGCCACGTCAAAGGCGCATTCACCGGAGCTCACGTCGACCGGGCCGGCCTGTTCGAGGAGGCCGACGGCGGCTCCCTGTTCCTGGACGAG
>JBDHKT010000025.1:0-12933 GCA_039586255.1 Gemmatimonadota bacterium
CTTCTTCCGGCGCCGTGCTCCGCTTGATCGCCGTGGCGATGACTCCCGTTCCAATCGCCTTGCTTAGTACGAGCCGGTCACCGGCTCGGCCAGCGCTCTTCCGGTAGATGCGATCGGGGTGCACGGTTCCGATGACTGCCAAGCCGTACTTCGGCTCCTTGTCGTCGATGGAGTGGCCGCCGACCACGGTTACGCCCGCCTCAGCGGCCTTGTCCTTACCACCTCGCAGGATATCGACAAGGATCGACGGATCCAGCTCGGCCGGGAAGGCGACGATGTTGAGGGCGAAGAGCGGCCGGCCGCCCATCGCGTAGATATCGCTCATCGCGTTCGCCGCAGTGATGCCTCCGAACGTATACGCATCGTCGACGATGGGTGTGAAGAAATCGACGGTCGCCACCAGGGCGCGTTCCCCGTCCCAGGCATAGACTGCGGCATCGTCGGGAGCGTCGAGGCCGACGAGGACTTCATCTGCCACATCGCCACCGAGAGCTTCGAGCGCTCTGGCCAGGTCCGCCGGACCCAGCTTGCTGGCTCAACCGGCGCCGTGACTGTACTGAGTGAGGCGCACGCTCTTCGAGCTGGGCGTGTTCATCGTCGTCGAACGTACCGACCGGGCTCGGCTCCGGTCAAGCACGCTTGCCAAACCAGGCGAGGCCCGGCAGTATCAGTCGACCGTCCTTACCGGGAACGGAGGCCCGTT
This sequence comes from Gemmatimonadota bacterium, assembly GCA_039586255.1. Taxonomy (GTDB): domain Bacteria; phylum Gemmatimonadota; class Gemmatimonadetes; order Palauibacterales; family KS3-K002. The sequence continues at coordinate 704 of JBDHKT010000025.1, forward strand.
GGACAGCGACCCGTTCGCCGCCGCGCGGCTAGACATGGTGGAGGGGCAGATCCGGCGCCGTGGGATCTCGGATCTCCGTGTGCTGGAAGCCATGGAGCGCGTCGAGCGGCACCATTTCGTTCCCGAAGATCACCTCCGGCTCGCCTACAACGACTCGGCCCTACCGATAGGCTCCGGGCAGTCGATCTCGCAACCCTACATGGTCGCCGCGATGACAGAGGCCCTCGAGCTGTCTTCCAGCGCCCGGGTGCTGGAGGTGGGCACGGGCAGCGGGTATCAGACAGCCGTGCTCGCCGAATTCGCGGCGGTAGTCCTTACGATCGAGCGCCTTGCGGAACTCTCGGAATCGGCCCGCGAAATTCTCGACTCGCTCCACTACGACAACATCGAGTACAGGGTCGGCGATGGTTCCAAGGGCTGGCCGGAGGAAGCACCCTTCGATGGTATTATGGTCACGGCGGCGGCCGCGACAGTACCGCAGCCGCTGTTGGATCAGCTGGCCGAAGGCGCATCCCTGGTTGTCCCGGTCGGCGGCCCTCCCGACCAGGACCTATATCAAATTAGACGGAGAGGGAAGGAGTACGAGAAGAACTTCATCACGCGGTGCCGGTTTGTGCCGCTGATCGAGGACGACAAGTAGTCAATTAGCCCCACACCAAAATCACTCGATGACCTCCACCTGCCCCGCATCGATCCAGCCTTCGCTCTCGCTGCCGCGGGACACCCTTAGCCAGTCGCCGCGCTCTTCCTGCACAAGGTAGCCGATACCCGGCGCCGGTGTCGCGAGTACTTCGCTCTGTCGTACCGGTCCGGCGCGCAGAGCCGCATCGGGTGCGGCGATGATGGCGTAGCGCGCGTGGGGATACAGCATGAGGGCGGCGAAGAGCAGCGCCAATGTGAGGGCCGCGCCGCCGGCGAAGGTGAGGGACGCCTTGCGCCAGCGCTGCCTGCTTATCAGCGCGGCGCAACCGCCGAGCCAGAAGAGCATGAAGAGAATCGCCAGCTCGTCGCTCGATAAGGGGACCGGGGGAAGCGCGCTCCCCACCACCGGATCGTCCTCGACGACCAGGCGCAGGTTGAAGCGAGCGTCGCCGTCGCGCGGCCGGATGCGCAGGGCCCGGACCCAGTATGCGACAGCCTTTCCGCGAGCATCGAGCTCGAAGTAGACGTTGCCCAGGTTGTAGAGCAGGTTGGGGTCGTGGGGTTTGAGCTCGAGCGTGCGCTCGAAGAGCCCTGCTGCAAGTGCGTATTCACCGCGACCGTAGGCGCTGACGCCCTCCTGGAACCAGCGCGCCACCGCCCGGTCCAACTCGGCCGGCTGCGCCGCCCCGCTGGCGGGAAGGATCATCAGGAGCCCGAGCAACAGCGCCGAGCCGTTCGCGGGTGACACCCGCAGCCGTTTCTCGGACACGGCCTCCCTATCCACCAGAGCGAGCAGCCGCTCGGCCCTCGACAACATCTCGCGGGCAAGTGCGGCGCCGGGCGGGTCGGGCGCATAACGAAGGCGCCCGCACTCCTCCAGCAAATCGATGATCTCCAGGGCAACCGGCGGCGGTACTCCGGCGTCCTCCAGCGCGTGCTGGACCTGAACGACGCCCTGCGTCGATAGGTCGGGGAGATGGAGCCGCCACCCCAACCAAGCGAGGGCCGCCGTGCGCAGCGCGCCGAAGAAGGCGGAGTCACCCGATTCCGCCAGCGGCCTCAGCTCGCGGAGCACCCGGGTTCGACGCTGTGGCCGTCTTCGAGCGAGTGTGGGGACGCGACTCCGGTACCTACCCAGTGCGACGAAGCCCGCCAGGATCAGGATCGGAATGGTCTGGACCGTCCAAAAGAGCGGCGAGCGGCGCAGGTTCAGCGGCTGACGCCCGGGCTGGGCCTTGACGAACCGCACCGCCGTTCCCCCGGGCGCGCCTGCGCCCAGCGCCGCGGCAGGGGCGGGTTCCACGATCAGTGTGACGGGCGCGGTTCGCGCGGCCCTGTAGGTCGCCTCGAAGGGATCGAAATAGGGCAGTCGCAGCGCCGGGACCACGAATTGGCCAGCCTGCTCCGGAACCAGGACCCAGGAGAACCGCTTATGGCCGGCAAACTCGGCGCCGCGCAACTGGACCTCGGCATCTTCGCCGCCCTCATAGACCCTGATCCCGGGCACCTCGGGCAACTCGGGCCGGGCGATCGAGCTCAGGTTGCCGGGGCCCCGCCGGACGAACCACGACCGTCGCCGGCGCGCTCTCGACCTGAAATGTCTCCGGCGCGTAGATGAGCCCGCGCCTCACCTCGTAGATGACCGCGGCGGGCGGTATGCGGATCGTCCCGGGGCTCAATGGGAAGAGAGCACGGCGGTAAATCTGCACGAAGTACTCGCGCCGATTGACCACCCGCCGTTCCGGTCGGTCCGAGCCCGGTAGGTCGGCGGTCCAGAAGCCCTGGACCTCCGGCGGCCGGTATTCCGGCTGGCGCTGCAGCCGATTGCGCACCAGCGGATCGAAGAAGGCACCCACGGTGAGCGTCACCTGCTGACCGACGTAGGCAGTCTCGGGCTCGACCCACAGCCGGACGGCGACTTCCTCCTCGGGTCTCGGTCTGAGTTGCCCGGGAAGCTCGAGCGTCGTCTCCTCGCTCTCGACCAACAGGCTCAGGGCCTCGGTCTCGTGGAGGTCGCTCTCCACCGCTATGCGGACCGGAGGGATCGTGAACTCGCCGGCCTGCAACGCCCTCAGCGTGTACTCGCGTGAGAACTCGCGCACCGCTCCGCCCACGATGGCGGAGTAGCGGAAAGTCGAGCGGTCGGTGCTCGACACGACCTCGAAGCCGACGAAGCGCGGGTCCTCGATCTCGGGACTGCGCAGCCCCGGTGCGCGTAGCGTCACGGTCAGCACTACCGTCTCCCCCACCTTCGCGGTCGAGCGGTTGAGGGACGCGGTCACCTGTACGACATCCTCCTGCTGTGTCATCAGCGGCAGCAGCAGGACAAATAGCAGCCGACTCATCACCATTCCGGACCCGACGCCCGCCTCCGCTGGCGTCTCAGTTTCTCGCGCTGCAAGCTGCGCTCTCGCTCCTCGACGGCCCGTAGTATCTGTTCTGCAAGCTCCAACGGGAAGGGCGGCTCGGCCAGATCGTCGGCCGCACCGCTCGGTCGTTCGATCTGCCCGGGCTGCGGGAGCGGCGCCGCGCCCTCACCTTCACGCGGGAGTTGCTCGTCGCCGGCACCGGGCGGCTGCGGTGGTACCTGGCCCTGCTGGCCGGAGCCGGCCAGCGGCTGCTCCATCTCCTGCAGCCGTCGCATCGCCAGCTCGATGTTCCACCTGGCATCCTCGTTATGCGGGTCAAGCAGCAGCGATCTGCGATACGCCTCGATGGCGGCCCGCACGTTCTCGGCGCTCGCCGAACCGCTTTGCGTCAGGACATTACCCAAGTTGTAGAAGGCGTAGGCGCGCAGCTCGGGTGACTGGGCGCGTAGCGCGCTCTCCAGCAGGCGCCGGGCGTCCTGACCCTCGCCGACCTGGAAGAGCGCTGTGCCCAGATTGTACTCGAGCCGCGGAGTCGAGGCGCCCCGGATCAGCGCGGCCCGGTAACGCTCGACGGCCTTCGAGTGGTCGCCGTCTCGATAAGCGCGGTTACCCCCGGGCTCCTGGCCCCAGACGCTGAACCCCAGAAGGAAAGACGTCAGCACGACCGACAGGGCTACGTTTCCGGGCACCGCACGATTCATCGCTGTCGCCTCCACGCCCAAGCCCAATCCATAATCAGGAAGAGCAATGCCCCCGCTACGAACCACTGGAACCTGGGCGTCCAGCGCACGCCGCGCGTCGCCCTGCCCCGACTTTCGCGCAACTCCGACAGAGCAGCGATGACCCGGCCGACACCACCCTCATCTACTCGTGCCCAGAACCCGCCGGTCGCCCGGGCCGCGCCGGCTAGCGGCTCGGAACTCATCCGGCTGAGCACGATTTCACCATTCGTGTCGAGCTTGAAACCGGGGATCCGCTCGCCCATCCGGTCGTAGCGTGGGATCGGCTCGGCCTGTTCGCTCCCGACACCCAGGGCGAACACCCGGATCCGCTCACCCGCCGCCGTGCGGGCGGCGTTCAACACGTCCCTCTCTTCGTCATGTGACTCGCCATCGCTGAGTATCACGATGGCGCGGTCGCCACCCTCCGAGCCGTCCGCCTGCAGCAGCGACACCGCCTGGCGTATCGCATCCGCCGGTGACGAGCCCAGCGTTCCCGCCATAGTCGGATCGAGCGCGTCGAGGTAGAGGTGGAGGGCGCCGTGGTCGATCGTCAGCGGTGACAGGAGATAGGCGGACCCCGCGAAAGCGACCAGCCCAATCCGGTGCCCAGTCAACTCGGTCACCAAGCGGCGGGCCTCCAGGCGCTCCCGCTCGAGCCTGTTGGGACGTGTGTCTTCAGCCCACATCGACTCCGAGATATCCAAAACCAGGACGACGCCCAAGGCACGCGTCTGTTCCTCCACCTCTTGCGCGCCCCACTGGGGGCCCGCCAGCGCCAGACCCATCAGCACCAGCGCGGCGGCGATCAGCGCGGCGCGCCGGTACGGCGACCCGGTCAGGTCGATGTGCGTCAGACGCTCGAGCATGCCTGAACTACCCAGGGCATCGAGGGCACCACGACGCCGCCGGTACCACAAGTAGACGAGGGCTACGCCGCCGGCGGCTGCCAGCAGGCCGATCCAAACCCAGGCGGCGTACTCGAGCCTCACCTGCCATCTCCCCCAGAACGAGCGGTGCGCATCATACGTAGAGTGGGTGCCGCCTCACCCGGAACGCCCATTCGGCGATCACGAAGACGACGGCCAACAGGATGAACGGACGAAAGCGTTCGCTGAATTCTATGTAGCGGCGAACGTACACCGGTGTCTTCTCAAGCTCGTCGATCTGCCTGTAGATCTCCTCCAGCGCCCGGGCATTCGTGGCTCGGAAGTACTGGCCGCCGGTGATCGCCGCGATTTGGCGCAGGAGATCCTCATCGAGATGCACGCGCATATTCGCGTACTCTGTTCCCAGCGGTCCCGGCCCGATCGGGACCGGCGCCACACCCTCGCTGCCGACGCCGACCGTGTACGTGCGGATACCGTACGCAGCCGCGGCCCGCGCCGCTGTCACCGGGTCGACTTCGCCGCGGTTGTTTTCACCGTCGGTCAAAAGGATCACGACCCTGGAGCCGCCCGGCGTGCGGCGTAACCGGTTCGCCGCGGTGGCGAGGGCGGTTCCGATGGCCGTTCCGTCCTCCAGCAGATCGACGCGCAGATCCTGAATGGCGCGCTCGAGGATCTGGTAGTCGATCGTCACCGGCACCTGGGTAAGCGCCTCACCGGCGAAGACGATCAGCGCGATACGGTCGTACTCACGGTTCTTGACGAACTCGAGAACGGTACGCTTCGCCACCTCCAACCGATCCAGCGGCTGCATATCGAGCGCCAACATCGAGCTGGAGATGTCCATCACCAGTGCGATCGCGATCCCCTCCGCCTCGACCTCCTCGGTCGTAACCCCAGTCTGCGGGCGAGCCAACGCGACGATGAGTGAAAGCACGGCCAATCCACGGAGCAGCGGCGGCACGAGCGCCGCCCAGCGGCCGACTCCACGCCCAGCGCGTGCGGCGATATCGCCGCGCGAGTAGCGGAATCCGCCACGCTCCCGTCGCCAGAGCCACCAGATCGGGAAGACGATCAACAGGACGAACGCCCACGGAGTCTCGAACGTCACGGCTCCTCCGACTCCCGGTCCTCGGGCTCCTCGATGGCTGCCTCTTCCGCGAACATCTTGTCCAGATCGGTCAGGGCCTCGAATTCGAGATCGAGCGCATCATCTTCGCTCACGGCCTCCAGTTCCGGCTCGGCTAGGACCCGCTCGAAGTCGTTGAGCCAGTGCCGAGCCGCGTCGAGCGCCCGGCCCGCCTGGGCTCGTGACGGCCGCTGGCCGGCGAACTTCACCATGTCCGCACGATCGAGGAGCCCACCCAGCGAGCGTACCTGGGCCTCCGGGACACCGTCCATCCCCACCAGCGCCATCAGTTCCGCCGTCGTGAGGTCAAGACTCCAGGCCCCGTCGGTTCCCCCTAGAAACTCTCTGAGGATGTAAGAGAGGCCTGAGAATAGACCCTTCAGTTCTCCAGCCTCGATCATCCCGCTCGCCTCCAGTCGCTCCAGCGCTTCAAGGGCGCGCGCCCGAGCGGACCTGGCCTGCGGGATCGGCACCGGCTGCACCTCGCCGCGCCGCCTCAAGTAGAGGAACGTCGCCAGGGCGAGTGCCAAAGCCAGCCCCAGCGCCGCCAGTTTCTCCCCCGCGCTCCAGTTCGGGCCCAGAACATCGGATGGCGGCTTCCAGGCGAGCGTGTCTATGTCGGCATCCGCCGGCAGCACCGATACCACATGCACGGTCACGCCGGGCAGCGGGATACGCAGCTCGGCCGCGTCGGTCACGACGCGGACGTCCGCCGGTGGCAGCGTCAGGTCTCCGAGGTTCCAGGCCGCCAGCTCGTAGCGAGCCCGGCGGCTGCCGCGATCCGCAGCCAGTGAGGGCGGGCCGAGCGCCGTGATTGCTCCGCTATCGGGAAGCGCCGGGAAGGCGACATCGGCAGCGCCCGCGAGTCCACTGACCGTAACCGTGAGCGTGACCGGCTCGCCGATCCGGACCGAGTCGTGCGACACAGCGGCCTGCACCTGGATCGCAACCGGATCCCCGGCGCTCACCTGCAAGATCATCCCGATGACGGCGAACAGAAGGCTCATCGTGCCAGCTTGCGCTCGCGTGCGCGGAAGAACGCGATGAGCGGCGGCACGTACGATCGGTCGGTCTGTATCTCGATCTGATCGATGGAGAGGCGTCTCAGCAGCCGACTCAAGCGCGTGTCCTCCTCGCTCGCCAGGTACTCGAACTGTTCCCTCACGAAACGGTTCCCCGAGTCGAGCACGATGTGCTGATCGCTCTCGGCGTCGAAAAGCTCCAGGAACCCCACGTCGGGCAGCTCCCGCTCTCGCGGATCCGACACCGTGATGGCGACTACGTCGTGCCTCCGACTGATTACCTTCAGTGGCTGCTCGAAGCCCGAATCGAGGAAGTCGGAGATCAGGAACACGATCGCTCGGTGTCGGAGGACTCGGCCGACGTAGTCGAGCGCGGTCGACAGGTCGGTACCCCGTCCGAACGGCTCGAAGGCCAGCAGGTCGCGGATCAGGCGAAGCGCGTGCCGCCGCCCCTTCTTGGGCGGCACGAACTGCTCGACCCGGTCTGTGAAGAGCAGCAGCCCAACCCGGTCGTTGTTCTTGATCGCTGCCATAGCGATCACCGCCGCGATCTCGGCCGCCACTTCAGCCTTGAACCGTCCCCGCGTTCCGAATTGCGCCGAACCCGAGAGATCGACGGCGAAGAGAACCGTCAGCTCGCGCTCCTCCGCATACTTCTTGACGAACGGGTGCCCCATTCGGGCGGAAACGTTCCAGTCGATCGTACGGAAGTCGTCGCCCGGTGCGTACTCGCGCACCTCGGCGAACTCCATCCCCTGACCCTTGAAGACAGACTGGTACTCGCCGCTGAACAGCGTGTTGACCAGCCCGCGCGTCCGCAGCTCGATCAGCTTGACCTGACGCAGGACCTCTCTTGGTACAGCCTTAGTGGTCACTGAAGCTCACTGTCGGACACTCACTACGATCAAGGCACCTCTACAGCCTCTAGAATCCGCCGGACGATCTCGTCTGGGGTGACTTCCTCGGCCTCAGCCTCGTACGTCGTGATGATGCGATGCCGGAATACGTCGGGCGCCACCGCCTTAACGTCATCGGGTATGACGTAGCCGCGGCCGCGCAGGTAGGCATGCGCGCGACCGGTTTGGGCAAGATATATCGAGGCGCGCGGTGAGGCGCCGTACTCGATGAGCGGGACAAGCTCGGGCAGTTTGTAATCCGCCGGCTGCCGGCTCGCGTGGACGAGGTCCACGATGTAGTCGCTGATCTTGTCGTCCATGTACAGCCGGGCGATATCGCTGCGCGCCTGCATGATGGCGCCCGGATCGGTGACCTCGTCGACAGGGATCTCTTCGCCGCCGGCGAAGCGACGCATGATCTCCTTCTCCTCCTCACGCGACGGATAGTCGATCTTCACTTTGAGCATGAAACGGTCGACCTGTGCCTCCGGCAGCGGGTATGTCCCCTCCTGCTCGATCGGATTCTGGGTCGCCAATACGAGGAAGGGCTCATCCAGCGCGAACGTCTGGCCGCCGAACGTGACCTGCTTCTCCTGCATCGCCTCGAGCAGCGCCGACTGGACCTTAGCGGGCGCCCGGTTGACCTCGTCGGCCAGTATAATGTTGGCGAAGACGGGGCCGCGCCGCGGCTCGAAATCGCCCGACTTCTGGTTGTAGATCATCGTGCCGATCACGTCGGCCGGCAGCAGGTCGGGCGTGAACTGGATCCGCTGGAAACTGGTGGCGATGGTCTCGGCAATCGTGCGGATGGCCATCGTCTTGGCGAGCCCCGGCACGCCCTCGAGCAGGACATGGCCGCCGGTGAGCAGCCCGATCAGGACACGCTCGGCCATGTACCCCTGCCCAACGATGCGCCTGGAGACCTGATCCAGTATGGCGTCGGCCAGCTCCCGGCCCGCCGTGCTGACGACGGTGTCGGAGGCGTCCGGCTTGGCGGCGTCCTTCTTCCGCTTCTTCTCTTTCAGCTTGACTTCGTCCGTCATCAGTGACTCGCATGTTCGTGGGGTGACGTCTCGCGGCTCAGCGCTTCACTCGCTCGCCGCCGTCCTCACGTTTGAAGATCCAGGCGACCGCTGCGCCGGGTCGGATCTTGTTGCTGCGGCTGGCCTGGTCAACGTCGGCGGTCGAGCCCTTGTCGGGACCGGGAGCTTCCGCCACATCCTTGATGTAATTCTGGATCCGATCGCGCCAGAGCTGCCAGTTCGAAGGCCGAAGGTCCACCCAGCCACGGGCGATCAGCTTCTCATCGACCGCCGCTCCCTCTTCCGGTCTGACCTTCAGCTCCGGCCCGCGGAAGACTCGATCTCCATCGGGGCTGATGATCGGCAGGCCGATCGACACTATGCTGACACGGAGTTCCCCGTTGACCGCCAGCAGGTTTGCGGCGTCCTTTGCCGTCTTCTCGGGATCGAGTTTCGCCGCCGCGCCCAGCGTCTCGTACAACACCTCCAGGATATGGGCCTCGAACAGCAGCTTGCTGAGCCGGGGCGGCCCCAGCATCTCGAAGGCGACGCTGCGGGTACCTGCCTCCTGCTCGAGCTCTTCGATGCGCCGCAGCGCCAGCTCGCGGAGCACGCCGCCGCGGTACGTGGGGCCCATGGACGCGCTGTCGAGGGCGGAGACGATGTCGAGGCCCGTCGGCTTACCGCGGATCTCACGCAACACTGCCTGTGCGATCTCTTCGGTGGTCACCAACTCCATCAGCCCGAGGGTCGATATCGCCTCGAACTCGTCACGGCTGAACAGGCCGTTTTCGCCCATGTCGATGTGGACCGCTTGCAGCTGCCCATCCAGCTTCTGCCACACCACATTCTCATCGTCCAGCGCCTCGTCAAACGGAACCGGGTCCGTCGCGTCGAAGCGCTCGAGCGCTTTACCGCGCCAGCTCAGTGGGCCGTCGCCTATGCTCTTCCAGGCGATCGCCGCGGTCGGCTTGATCTCCTTGACCGCTGGCGCGCCCGGCGTGCGGGCCGTGAGGAAGAGCAGCAGCGAGTGCGCCCCCGCAACGCTCGCTTTGGCGAGCAGCATGCTAGACGGCCGCTGCTCGGAGTGAGTAAACGGGATGTTGAGGCCCATACCGCCGGTACCCGAGGTTCCGACTTTCAGATAGAACTGAGTGCCGGCGTCGCGCAGCGCCTCGAGCAGGATGTGTACGTGGCGGATGAGCTGCGGCATGTAAATGATCGCGAGGTGCCGCTCGACCACATCGTTGACGTTCTCGCAGTCACTGTTGAGCGCGGCTCGGACTTGCTTCACGCTGCTGAACACGTCCTGATAAGCGATCGCCGTCGCCGTGTTCACACAGTCCACTACGATATCTGGCTTTTCCTCGATCAACAGCCGGTAGAAGAAGAACCGCTCGAGTCGCTCGCGCCCGAACGGTCCGTAGATGTCATCCAGAAGGACGCGGCGCTTTTCTGGAGACTCAACCAACTCGCGCCGCGGTTCGTCCTTGAACTCGGTGGCAACCATCACATCGCCCCAGTTGCGTGCGATCTCGGTATTGCCGACCGCCAACTCCTTCAGCTCGGCGAAGCCTTCATCGGTCTCATTCTTGGTGAGGGCCGTTATGGTGAGCCGTGCGGGTAGGTGCCGCAGCATCCTGCGGGCGATCGCCATGCCGACGAGCCCGGACCCGCCCAGTATCAAGACCCGCGTATCACGTATCTCCATCGGATTCCCTCAGTCCAACCACCGCACGGAGGGCCCGCACCTCTTCGGCAGCCAGATCCCTCCACTTCCCCGGACGCAGGCCCCCCAGTTCGACGGGGCCGAACGAAAGCCTAACGAGCCTTCTTACCGGAAGGTCAAGCGCCTCCATCATGCGACGGACCTCACGCTTGCGCCCCTCGCGCAAAGTGAGCTGGATCTCCGAGGCCGATATCCGCCCTTTACCCTGAGCTGCGGCGACCCGGACCTTCTCGGCTCGTGCCACACCATCCTCAAGGGCGACGCCGTCCTCGAGCTGTCGTGCCACCGGGCGGCCCGCCTTACCCTCGACCTCCACGAGGTAGCGGCGCGGGACCCTGTAACTCGGGTGCAAGAGCCTGTGAGCGGTTTCCCCATCGTTCGTGAACAGGAGCAGACCCTCCGTCTGCCAATCGAGCCGACCCACATGGAAGAGGTCTTCATGGCCGGTCGGCAGCAGCGCGTACACCGTGGGTCGCCCACGGTCGTCCTTGCGCGTCGTCAGGTATCCGGCCGGCTTGAAGACCGCAACCCAGCGCAGCGAGCCGAGGTCGACGGGCTCGCCGTTGACGCAGACGACCTGCCGACCGGGTACGACCCGGGTGCCGAGCTCGGTCACGACTTGGCCGTCAACGCTCACCCGGCCCTCGGTGATCAGGCGCTCACCCTCGCGCCGCGAGGCGATCCCCGCGCGCGACAGATACTTCTGCAGCCGGACCGCTTCCCCGCGCGGTGTTTCCACGCTCACTCTCCGGCTCGAAGCGCTATATCGAGGTTCTCCGGCCTCGGCATGTCGTCGAGCGATCTCAGCCCAAAGTGATCGAGGAACTGCATCGTCGTGCCGTAAAGCAGCGGTCGCCCCAACCCTTCGGCGCGATCGACAACCTCGATGAGCCCTCGCTCATGCAGGTTCCTGAGCACCCCGGCAGCGCTCACGCCGCGTACCTCCTCGACCTCCAGGCGACTGACCGGTTGCCGGAAGGCGACGATCGCCAGAGTCTCGAGCGCCGCTCGTGACAGCTTGTTCGTTCGCGTGATAGAGTCAAACCGCTCCAGGTAGGGCGCATACTCCGGCCGGGTGAGGATCTGGTATCCGTCGCCCAGCGGATAGATCTGGACCGACCGGTCCTCAGCCTCGTACTCGTGACAAAGCTCGCCGATCGCCTGCTCGACGTCCTTGGCGCTGAGATCGCCACTGGCGCGGGCGATCTCGGCTGGTGTCAGCGGCGTTTCGCTGGCGAACAGTACCGCCTCAACTATCCTCGTCGTCTTCACTCGGGTGCACCCAAAGGGTTCCAAAGGGACGTTCCTGGCGCAGCACGACGCGCCCGCGCTTGGCGAGCTCGAGGCAGGCGAGGAACGACATCACGGCATGGACACGCGTCTTCCACCGGCCGGCGAACTTGTCGAACTGGACCCGCGCCTTCCGCTTGAGTGCCTTGAACCAAAGCTCGATCTTCTCGTCGACGGTCACCGGGCGTACCGGCGCACGGTGCGGGCGTTTCTCCAGTGGCGCCGGCAACGAGACTGCTATCTCGAGGAACTGCTCGATCGACAACTCCAGCGGCAACTCGGACATCTTCGGCAGCACCCGCGGCTCGACGTATCCCTTTCCTCTGTGCAGCGCCCGGTCTGCCTCGGCGTCGGCGAGCGAGTAGGCGAGCTCGCGGAAGACCTCGTACTCGATCAGCCGGCGGACGAGCTGGGAGCGTGGGTCCGCATCGTCCAGCAGATCGTCGCGCCGCGGCAGCAGCATCTGGGCCTTGATCCGGATCAGAGTGGCCACCATCTCCAGGAATTCGCCGGCCCGCTCCAGCG
>JBDHKT010000471.1:0-2472 GCA_039586255.1 Gemmatimonadota bacterium
GAAGTACTTCATCAGCTCCGAGAGTTTGTCGGGCCAGCTCGCCCTCGGTCTCAACGCGTCGAGGTCGAAGTTCAGCCGGCCGCGCTGGAAGTCGTGCATCCGCTGGCAGGAGGCACAGAGCCCTCCACACGCGCGTCCCGTGGTATCCGGTATCAAAATGGCCACGTCCGGGTAGCGCCGGTGCACGTTGTCGTAGGGTGGCAGTAGCCAGCCGGCGGCGTTGGGCTTCCCGGGCTGGACCTGGTCCTCCTTTTCCCAGGCGACGATATGGCCGAACTCGTCGACCAGCTGGTTGCTATAGACGACGTAGTGGCGAATCGCCAAGTCGGCCCCGACGGCGAAGTAAGGCGTTCGCACGTGCAGCAGCGACAGATAGTATGGGTTCACGAAGAAGGGGATGCCCGCGTCGCGCGCCCGGTACAAGATCTTCATCGTATCGGGATCGAGCGAATTGCCCAGCAGCTCGTTGAGTAGCTCGGGTGAGCGGACGGCGAACTTCAGGTGGAAGTGCATATCGCTCCACCATTCCAGGGCCCTGGCAAACTTCTCCTCCCGTGACATCCCGGGATCGAAGGTGAACGCCGGGCTGCTGATCTCGCCGTGGTCGATGCGGTCGATGAGTATGTTTAGGATCCGCTCGCGGTTCTCCTTGCGTAGCGCAACGATGCGCGGGTCGATCCCGGATGGATACCTCGCCATCCACGTCTCCACCTGCTCTCGGCCCGGGATCAGCCGCGTGCTCTTGCCGGTAGCCTGCCGGAAAAGGTGCAACATGTCCTCGAAGAAGGCGGGCTTGGCGCCGCCGGTCCCGCGGTTCACCGCGAGCCAGATCAGCTTGATCGGGTTACTGACGGCTAGCTGGCCCCGCAGGTTGAGGTCGACGAATGCCCGGCCGGCGTTGTCGATGTAGTCGAGGATCCGGATGGCCGCGTAATCGCTCCACTCCAGCGCCTCGAACGAGTCGCGGTCGGAGTGCGCCCGCTCGTAGAACGCCAGCGCATCCGGGCTGTCACGCAACTCCTCCATAACCCAGTTGCGCACGCCGACAAGCGCCTCCGTCTCGTTCTTCGAGTTGCGCATGATCTCGTCGAGCGTCGGGTTCTCGTTCAGCAACAGCTTGAGAAGCCGGTGCGACTTAACGCTGATCGCGATCCGGTCGAGTTCAGCTACCGGTGTCATGGCTGGTTACTCCAAGAAGCGGGGCAAGCCGGCGGGGCGAGGTCCGGATCCGTGCTTCTGAGGCCGAGGGAAGGGGTCCCGCGACCTGCCGGGGCCCTCGGGTCCATCTCAAATATAGTACCGCCGGCGACAAGACATAGATCCCCGCAGCGGGAATCTCAGCAGCTCCGTTTGACGGGTCCTTCGGGTGACTGTAGCGTGAGGTGAGCCGCTTCGTCCTGTGCGAGAGGAACGGCCGGGGGAATCTACGCAGAAGAGGCCTGTAAGCGAGGAAGGGCAAGGCATGTCGCTGACTCCGAAGGAGAAGGAGCTCGTCTCCGTGGGCGCGTCGCTGGCCGCGGGGTGCAAGCTCTGCGCCAACTACCACTTCAAGAAGGTGCGCAAGGCCGGCGCCACCGATGAAGAGATCGAGCAGGCCATGACCGACGCGATCGCGGTACGCGACAGCGCCAGAAGAACAATGGAGTGGCACGGGCTCAAGCTTCTGGGACGCAAACTGCGCGGGGGGGAGAGTGAGACCCCGGGTGAGGGTGAGCGCACAACGCGTATCACAGAGTTGGTGTCTATCGCAGCCGCGTTTGCGGTCAACTGCACGTCGAGCCTGGAGAAACATATCGAGGCGGCGCACAGCCTCGGCATCACCGATGATGACATACAGGCGGTAGTGGACCTAGGAAGGTTTATCAAGGGAAAGGCGGACTCTTACTGTTGCAAGCTCATCTAGCAAGAACCCTACCAGGAGGCGTTGGAAGATGATCTGTCCCAGGACCGGCATTCTGGTAAGACACGAGCTCGGACGCTTCATCTATTACAAGCTCCTCACGGCGATCCCTGTTTCCTCTGCTTTGATCGCCATCGTTCGGTACTCGGAAGCGGTCTACTGGCCTTTCATTTACATCGGAGTGTGCCTGCTACATGCCGGGATCATGTACACTATCAAGTGTCCCCATTGCGCCTACTACAAGTTGGGCGGCAGGACACATCACTGCTTCATGATCTGGGGCGCTCCCAAGATTTGGAAACCGAGGTCGAATCCGGAGAGCCGGATCGTGGGGATCTACGCTCCCATCGGCATGCTGGTCCTGACGTTCTTCCCCGTGTACTGGCTGCTGTCCCAGTGGGAGCTGCTACTCGTCTACCTGCTGTCCATCGCGGTCCTCGTCACATCGATCGGACAGAACGAATGTCCGCGATGCCTCAACTTCGAGTGTGGGCACAACAAGGTGCCCGATGAAGTGAGGAGCGCATACCTGGAAGCGCTCGGAGCGGACTGATCTAGAGGCTGGGGATGCG
>JBDHKT010000472.1:0-3041 GCA_039586255.1 Gemmatimonadota bacterium
CCGGCGTTCCGGAACGCGCATTGGGGAGTGATGGTGCAGTCGCTGGAGACCGGCGAGGTCCTCTTCCGGCAGGACGCTGAGAAGCTGTTCATGCCCGCCTCCAACAACAAGCTGCTGACCGCGGCGGTGGCGCTGGCTCGCCTGGGTAGCGACTACCGCTTCCACACACAGGTCGCCTCGAGCGGGTCGATCGGCGAAGATGGGACGCTGCAGGGCGATCTCGTGGTGGTGGGCGGTGGCGACCCGGCGATCTCCGAGCGCTTCTACGACGACGACCCGATGGTGCCCTTCCGCGACTGGGCCGACTCGCTGAAGGCGCTGGGCGTCACCCGGATCACCGGCGACATCATCGGCGACGATGACCTGTACGATGACGTCCACCTGGGGCCCGGCTGGTCGTGGGATTACCTCGACGACTACTACGCGGCCGAGATCGGAGCGCTGCTCTACAACGAAGGCGTCGTTACCTACAAGATCATGCCCGGCGACTCGGCCGGCGCGCCGGCCGAAGTGATCGCCCTGCCGCCGACGGACTACCTGAGCGTCGACTACGACATCGTGACAGTGTCCGACAGCTCGCTCCACTTCCCGGAGCGCGGGCCGCTGCCCGGCACCGTCGTGCGGAGCGAGCGCAGCCCCTTTTCCAACGAGGCGCGCATCTGGGGCACGATCTGGGTCGGACGCGACACCGTGACCCGCTACATCGCGGCCCACGACCCCACGATGTTCTTCGTCACCGTCATGAAGGAGGTGCTCGAGGACGAAGGGATAGAGGTCGCCGGCCGACCGGTCGATATCGACAGTCTGCCCCCGGATGCGCTCGGCGACTCCCTCTCCACGCTGTTCGTTCATGAGTCGCCGCCGCTCGGCGAGATCATGATCCCGTTCCTCAAGCGCAGCCAGAACCAGATCGGCGAGATGCTGCTGCGTCATGTCGGGGCGGCCGACTCGGATACCGGCAGCGTCAGGGCGGGGCGCCGCGCCGTCGAAGAGACGCTGGCCGGCTGGGGGATCACCGAGTCGTCCTATATATATCTCGACGGCTCCGGGCTCTCCCGCTACAACTACCTGAGCCCCGACGCCATCGTCCGGCTGCTGCGCGTCATGTACCGGCGGCCCGAGTTCGATGCCTTCTACGAGGCGCTGCCCATCGCTGGCGTCGACGGCACCTTGGAGTCGCGGATGAAGGGGACACGCGCCGATGACAACGCCCGGGCCAAGACGGGCTATATCGCGAACTCGAGGGCACTCTCGGGCTACGTGACGACGCTTGATGGGGAGGTGCTGGCGTTCAGCATGATCGCCAACAACTTCGACGAATCGATCGACGCTGCGGAATATCTACAGGATCTGGCTGTGGAACGGCTGACGAACTTCACCCGGCGCTGACGGCCGGCCACCGGCCCACCGGCCACCGGCCACCGGCTTTACTCCAGTTTCTCCAGGCGGTCGATTTCCCGCTCATACTCGTCCATCGAGAGGCGCCCCTCGATGAACTTCTGCTGCAGGATCTCTAGCTGCGTCGGGGCCTTCTCCTGCCCGCGCGCCGGCTCCAGCTGCCGCTCCTCGTCGCGCCGATGCATCGCGGGCCTCAGAAGGCGGTCCCGCTCGCGGCCCCGTCGGTCGAGCCCCCGCACGCGGCTCTCCAGCTTCGAGAGACGGTCATCCTGCTGCTGCTCCTCTTCCTCGGGGCCACAGCAACCACCGAGGCGGTGGCGCTCCTTGTGCCTGCGCGCGCCCCATCCGATGATCTTGCCGCAGCCGACGAAGAGGACGAAGAACAGGATCCAGAATCCAATACCGATTTCCATCGCGCTGCCTCCGCGCGCTAGGCGTCGCTCGTCGCCGCGCCCGGTTTGATTTCCTCGATCTCACGAGCCGCCCGGTCCAGGATCTCCTTCACCCGCTCCAGCTCCTCCGGGTACTCGGCCCAGCGAATCCCTCGCTCAAATGTAACCTGAGCCAGCTTGCGGAACGACCCGGAAAGGTCCTGCATCTCGCTGCGGAAGAAGCGGTTGGTGAAACTGGCGATCCGTTCGAGGATGTCATCGACTAGGTCACCGTTCTCCTCCAGGAACGCCCGCCCCTCGTCGGTGATGCTGTAGACCTTCTTGCCCTCCTGCTCCTCGCACACCACGTACCCCTGGTCTTCCAGCATCTGCAGCGTCGGGTAGACCGAGCCGGCGCTGGCCGAGTAGCAGCCGCACGACTCCTCCTCCAGCGCCCGCATCACCTCGTAGCCATGCATCGGCTTCTTGGACAGCAGCTTGAGGATCATGTACTTCAAATCGCCCCGATCGAATACGCGGAAGCCCAGCCCGCGCCGGCCGGCGCCGAACGCGAAGCCCATCGGCCCGCAGAAGGCGGCAAAGCCGCCCAACCCTTGGTCACGAGAACGTCTGGACATCAGATACACCCCCAACCTTGGTAATACTTAGGTCCCAAGCCGGTTTTCCCGGCCCCGGCCGATACCGGCCCCGGCCGATAGAACGGGATATATCGGCCCGACATATCGATAGGATATATCTAACGATATATCGCCTCCACGTCAATGGGAAATCTCGCCTTCGCGTCAATCCTGTAAGCTCTGGCACGATCTCGATCCTCCTACCTCCTCCGACCCTTCATACAGAAACCCAGCGGATCAGCAACCCGCTGCCGTTGAAGTATCCCTTGAGCCTGCGTCTCCAACTCATTATGGTCCAGATGGATCAGGGGTTTTCCACACCATCGTCGAGGTGTCGGAAAAAGGCCTCCAAGCGTTGTTTCCTGTTATTAGTAGTAGACGGAGAGAAAGAGATGAACCACTTGGCGACCCCGGCGTTTCTGCGGGGCGCAGCTGAAACGCTGATCCGTTGGGCGTCAACTAGGCGAGGGTGACTAGTCACCGGGTGTGACACGATCAAGGGACAGCAACATGGACGGTTGCCGGCTTGAACGGAGTTACTGTGGACCCGCTCTTACCGCGGGCATGCTGCTCGCGCTGATATCGTGCGCTGAAGTCGACGTGGAGCGGGGGGAGTATACACGACTCGAGCTTG
>JBDHKT010000473.1:0-4652 GCA_039586255.1 Gemmatimonadota bacterium
GATATCCACCATACCGTGCTCGAGCAGGAACTCGGCGCGCTGGAACCCGTCGGGCAACTCCTGGCCGATGGTCTGCTCTATGACCCGCGGGCCGGCGAAGCCGATGAGCGCACCGGGCTCCGCGATAATTGCATCGCCGAGCATGGCGAACGAGGCCGTGACGCCACCGGTGGTCGGGTGGGTCAGGATAGAGATGTACGGGAGCCGCGACTTATGCATCCGTCCCAACGCACTCGATGTCTTGGCCATCTGCATCAGCGAGAGCACGCCCTCCATCATGCGGGCACCGCCCGACGCCGAGACGATTATCAGGGGGTTCTCTTCGTCTAGCGCGCGTTCCGCTACCCGCGCGATCTTCTCGCCGACGACGGAGCCCATCGAGCCGCCGATGAATCCGAAGTCCATGACTCCGAACTGGACGGGCATGCCCTCGACATGGCCGCCGCCCGTGAGAACCGCCTCTTTTGTGCCGCCCTTCTTGATCGCCCGCTCGTAGCGCTCCGCGTACGGCGTCGGCCCGACGAATTTCAGCGGGTCAACCGACCGCAGCTCGGAGTCGTACTCATCTTCGAGGGCGTTATCGAGCAGCAGCCGGGCATAGTCCGTGGGGCCGATGCGGAAGTGGTATCCGCACTTGCCGCAGACGCCGGCGGTTTCGTTCAGCTTCTCGCGGTAGATTATCTCACCGCAACCGTCGCACTTCTTCCAGACGTCCGCTGGCAGCTCCCGCTTATGCCCGACCAGCTTCTTCTTTTCCTTCCGAAACCAAGCCATCTGTTGGGGCTCCATCCTGTGGATGCATAGACTTTGTAAGATCTCACACCTCTGCCTCGCCCGCAATGGCCCGTCCCACCTTGCTCTTCGCCGGTGCATGTGTCGGCGACTCCTATCTTTGGCCGAATTGAGAGGAACACCACCCGACGAGTCTACGCTCCCGTCCTGGTGTCCACCGCCACGCGCTGGACGATCGCCAGCATGATGAACGACATGAGCAGGAAGCTGCCACCGTAGCTCAGGAAGGGCAGAGGTAAGCCTGTGATGGGGAGCAGTCCGACCGTCATCCCGACGTTGGCGACGAGATGTGCAAACCAGAGAGCGATGATGCCAAACACGACCGTCGACGCGAAGGTGTCTTCGGAGCGCTCGGCGATCAGCAGCACGCGCCACAGCACGATGGCGAAGCAGAGCAAGACGAGACAGATACCGATGAATCCGAACTCCTCTCCGAGCACCGCGACGATGAAGTCGGTGTGTTGCTCGGGCAAGAAAGCGAGTCGTTTCTGAGTCCCCAGGGTGAATCCCTTGCCCAACCAACCGCCCGAACCGATGGCGACCTGGGACTGGATCAGGTGCCAGCCGGCGCCCTGAGGGTCTGCCTCCGGTTGAACAAAAGCCAGGATCCGGGTCTTCTGATAGGCGGCAAGGTTTAACCAGACGGGCCGCACGAGCACACCCATCGCCACGTTGGCGAAGATCACCGCGAGCGACTCGGTCAGGTAGGCGCGAGTCCAATAGAGGAAAGCGACGAGCAACAAGAACCAGACACCCCAGAGGGGAGTCGAGAAGGCCAGGGCGAGGCTGACCAGCGGACTGAGGAAGAGGGCGAGCTTCGAGAACGGGAGGCCCGACCAGAAGAGGGCGGCGACCAGGATCGCGATGAACACCGAGGCGGTCCCTAGATCGGGCTCCGCCATGATCAGGGCGAACGGCACCAGAACAACGACCAGGTAGGGCCAGAGATCCCAGAGTGTCTCCGGGGGCCGTTCGCGGCCGGCAATGAGCTTGGCGAGCAAGAGGATCGTGGCGAGCTTGGCGAACTCGGACGGCTGGAATCCGACGGAGCCGAAGCGAATCCAGCTACGCGGGCCCAGCAGCAGCACTGCGACACCGTAAGCGATCGGGGCGACCCACTCGAGCCAGCGGACGGCGACGCGGAGGGTCAGAGCGAAAGCGACCAACGAGACGGCGAGCCAGATCGCCTGCTTGCGCCAGATTCCGGTCACCGACGAAGGGACCTCGAGTTCCCCAGCCGAAAAGATCATCGCCACGCCAAACACCGCGAGGCCGATGACCAGAGCCAGGACGACTCCATCTCCTACGGTGAGCGTCTCCTTCTCTCTCATCCGCCCGCCGCCTCGGTGCTATCAGAACCCGCGACACGTTCTCTGAGATAGAAGTCGATGAGCCGCGACACGATGGGTGCCGCCGCCGATGCCGGCGCGAAACCGATGAACCAGGCGTGATCCTCGCCGTGCGGATTCTGTGCCGTCCCCGTCTTTCCTGCCAGCGTCCAGTCGCGCAGTCGCGACCCACGTGCCGTGCCGGTCGGCTCGTTCAACACCGCTACCAGGGCATCCCGCAGGACCGTCAACTGTTCGGGGTCCAGCGGGAGCGACCCGGCAGGTTCGGGAGCCGGCCCCGTCCTGGCCACCCTGGGCGTCGGGAGAGTGCCGCCGTTCGCCAGGGCGGCGAAGATCTGCGCCATCTTCAAGGGACTTTGAGAGTTCTCGCCCTGCCCGATCGCCAGATTGAGTACGACCGAGTTCGTCCAGCCGCTACGCCCGTAGCGCTCGTCGTACCATGTGGAGGTATCCGGGAACGTTCCGGCGATTTCCGACGGCAAATCAATCCCGGTGGGCCGCCCGATCCCGAAGTCACTCACCCCGGCCAGCACACCGTCAAGGCTGATCTTGAGGCCGAGCTGGTAGAAGTACACATCGCAGCTCTGGCGGATGGCGCCGTGGAGGTCGAGCGAGCCGTGACCTACCGGCGTCCAGTCGTGGAAGACGCGGCCGTAGTACATGAGCGCGCCCCTGCAGGGTATCTGCATCTTCGTGTCGACCACCGCGTATCCTTCCCTCAACGCGATCCCGGCTATTACGGGCTTGAAGGTCGAGCCCGGCGCGTAGGCGGCGGTGACGGCGCGATTGAAGAGCGGTTGACCCGGGTCCGTATTGAGGGCTCGCCAAGCGGCCGGCTCGAACCCACCGACGAACGAGTTCGGGTCGTAGCTCGGCGCACTGTACATGGCGAGCACGGCACCGGTCTTCGGCTCCAAGGCTACCACCGCTCCGGCCATCGTGTCGGGGAACAGCTCGGCCAGACGCTCCTGAAGCGCGAGGTCGATGTTCAGATAGAGATCGCGGCCGGGAACCGGCTCTACCGTCGGGCGGCCTCTGAACTCGCCTACCACCCGACCGAGCGCGCTTACCTCCACGTAGCGCACGCCCGGCGTACCGGCCAGCAGCCGGTCGTAAACACGCTCTACTCCCGTCTGCCCGACTATGCGACCCGGCTCGTAGTCCTCGAACTCGAGCAGCCCGAGGTCGGCGTAGCTGATCTCCGCCACGTAGCCGACGACGTGAGCGAGCAGCGAGTTGCGTGTATAGAGCCGCTTGGGAGCCGCCTCGATCACGATGCCGCCGGGCAGGTGGGCACGTCGCTCTTCGATCGCAGAGACTTCGGCGAAGCTAGCGTTCCGCTCCACTGTGACTGGCCGGTTGGGGTGCCGACGGTAGTTGTCGACCATGCGCTCGAGCTGTTCGCCGGACAGCTCGAGTATCGGCGCCAGTTCATCGAGCACGACACGCAGCGAATCTATGGAGGGCGGCAGAACGGCTATCGAGTAGCCGGGCACGTTCTCCGCAATAACCTCGCCGTTGCGATCGTAGATCGTACCGCGCGCCGCCGGGATGGGTAGCTGACGGATTCGATTGCCGTCCGACTGCAGCGCGTAGGTAGAGTGCTTGAGGATCTGGACCCTGAAGAACTGGACGCCCAGGCCGATGACCACCAGCAGGGCCAGCCAGCGCGCGAGGCGGCCGCGGCCCCGATGGTGCACTTGATTCGACCGTCCGATAGTCCTCATCGCGCCTTCAAATACGGCAAGGTCAAGTATCCGATAACGCCTGTCGCGAGTCCGTCGAGTGGTGCCCGCACGAAGATGTAGGATAGCGGGTCGCCGCTTGCGCCCAGAATCAGGTAGATCGCGGTCTCGTAGACCCACGTTCCAACAAACAGGTAGGTGCCGATGAACAGAGGCTCCTCACCCACGAACGTGTCACGCGTCAGCGACCCCAGGTAGGCTACCAGAACGAGCAGCAGCGTCGCCAGACCGAAGTGGCTGACGGCCATAGCATCCTCGAGCAGGCCCAGGATGAAACCGACTCCTGCGGCCGCACCCGGGCGCAGCTGGCGAGCCGAGATGAGGAGCGCACAGAGCAATAGGTTCGGGCTGGCAAACCACGACTGGAATAGCGGGGCCAGCGCGAAGTGAAGGAACGTCAGGACCAGTACGGCGCCGAGAAGTCCGAAGCGAGCACCCGTTCGTCCAGCCACGATCAGCGTCCTTCGCCCGTCACGGACCGCTGCCAGAGATCCGTCACGTCTACCGTATCGGCGCGCTCGATCAGCACCATGACTTCGCGCACGGCATCCGGGTGAACCGCCGGCTCCACGAGGTAGCTCTTCGCCCAACCGGCTTCCTCGGCTGTCTGCCGGGTAACCCTGCCGATCGGAATACCGCGCGGGAAGATCCCGCCCAGCCCCGAGGTCACGAGTTCGGTACCGGCGGGAAGCTCGGCCTGGAACGGAGCACCCTCGAGCAACATGGCCAGGGGAGTCCCAGCGAGTGGTCTGATAATACCGAAGAC
>JBDHKT010000026.1:0-10431 GCA_039586255.1 Gemmatimonadota bacterium
CGAGGCGTGGGATTCCATCGCCTCGCCCGCTGGTGGTACTCTGATTCCCGCCCATAATTCTGAAACCCGGCCTCGTGGAGGACTCTGGACCCGGCAGGTCCGCTCCCTCCGGGGCCCTGTACCCGCCGCACATGCTCTACGAGGAGGAGCTAGTGATGAGGAGATCGACAGTTATCCTGTTGGGCGCGATGGTCGGTTTCGCGCTCCTGACCCCCGTACAGGAGGCCGTCGCTCAGCAGACGCGGGGCAACGGCGACGGGGCGGTGACCTACCAGGTTAGGAATAATCGGATGTTCACCCTCGCTGCCTGTGGTGAGGTCGTCGACATCGCTGGGGTGGTCGAGATCAAGCGCGTCGAGGTGGCGCGCGGCAGAGACAACTCGGGCACCGCATGGCATGTCAACGGTAAGGGCTCGGGAGAGAGCCTCACGAGCGGCGCCAAGTATAGTTGGCACGCGAGCACCATGCAGCGGATCGCGGGATCCGAGTGGGAAGGTCAGTACTCGAGTCGGACGCAGCAGAGGATTCGCATCATCGGGCAGGGTAACGCCCCGAACTTCACCTCAACCCTGCACATGCACCTCACAAAGAACAACAGTGGCCAGGTGACGGCTCAGATGTACGTCTCAGATACAACCTGCCATTGATCCGACTTGGGGCACGATGCCCAATGGAGAGCGGCCGCAGCGATGCGGCCGCTTTCTCTTGCTTGGTGCTGTCCGACACCGAGGCGTCTACCGGTCGTACCCCTCGGAAAAAGTAGGCCGTACGCCGGCTTCCAGGATCTCCTCGGGCGAGGCGTTACAGCCGCTCATCTGTAGAACCACTATCTTGCCCGCAAGCTCATCCCTCAGCTTGTAAGCCGCGGCGACTGTCGCGGCCCCGGCCCCCTCGGCGAGATTGTGGGTGTAGTAGAACGCTGCGCCGATGCCGTCGTAGATCTCGTCCTCGGTCAGCAGGACGAAATCGTCCAGTCCGTCCTTATAGATCTCGAACGGCACTTCATACGCCTTGCCTGTGGCGAAGCCACCGGCAAACGTGATGTTGGGGGCGTGAGAGATGCGTCTCTCCTGCCATGATTGGTACGCCGCCGGGGAGCACTCGGCCTGGACGGCGACGATCCTCACATTGGGACGCAGAGCGCGCAAAACGGTTATGGCCGCCGCCGCCTCGCTGCCGGCGCCGAGCGGGACGATCATCACGTTCACGTCCGGCAGATCCTCTACGATCTCCAGGAACCCGGTGCCGACGCCGTTGATCAGCAGCGGCTCGTCGGCGGGATGCGCGTAATAGAGACCTCTCTCTTCGCATAGCGCGTCCACAGCCTGAGCCGCCTCCTCGAAAGAGCTCCCGGCCTCCACCAGCTCGGCACCGCACTGACGAATAGCGCGGATCTTGGTTGGGTTGCTCTTCTCGGGCACGACGACGACCGCATTCAGGCCGAACCACTTGGCGGAGGTCGCGATCGACAGCCCGTGGTTACCGGTCGAGAAAGTTATGACTCCCTTAACACCTTTCCGCCTCAGGTGCGACATCAGGTTGATGCCACCGCGGATTTTGAAGGTGCCCGTGGGGTTGTGGTTCTCGTGCTTGACGTGGACGTCCGCGCCGATCAGTCGCGAGAGCCCCTCGTAGCGGGTCAACTGGGTCGGTTTGGCGAGGGCGCCGACGACCGCGCGAGATCTCAAGACCTCCGATATCGAGATCGGGTACTGCTTCAGCTCTTCCATGCCTACTCCGGGCGCCGTCGTTGCTCGCGGCCCTCCTCACATCGAGAATGCCGTTTCAATAGTCTCTCCTGTCCTCTCGCGCTACCCCCCCACGGACCGGGGGCAGTGCCCGAGGGTCCGGATCTCCGCGGCGATTGTTGGCCGTTCGCTCGACGCCTATCTTGAAGTCTCAAGACAAAGAGATAAAGGCATCCTGAAGAAAGGGTGCAGGGAACCTCAACCGAGGAGGCAGGCCCATGCGCGCCCGGCATTCACTACTAGCCACGCTGGGACCCCTGGCGGCGTGCGGGTTCGCCGCCGTGCTGTGTCTGGGTACGGTCGCGACCGCTCCAGCAACGGCACAGCAGGCGGAGCTCACCCCGCCGGTGGCCAAGATAGTCCCGTATCAGCTCCAGATGCACGGCCATGTTCGTACCGACAACTACTACTGGCTGAGGGAGCGGGAGAACCCGGAGGTCATCGCCCATCTGGAGGCGGAGAACGCCTACACCGAGGCGGTCATGGCCCACACCGGGGAGCTACAGGAGGCGCTGTTCGACGAGATCGTAGGGCGCATCAAGCAGACGGACCTGTCGGTCCCCTTCTTCCGGGACGGCTACTACTACTACACGAGGATGGAGGAAGGGAAGGAGTACCCGGTCTACGCCCGCAAGAAGGGCTCGCTGGAGGCCGAGGAAGAGATCTTGATCGACGTCAACGAGCTGGGTGAGGGGCACGGGTTCACCTCCGTCGGCCGGCCCGCGGTGAGCTCTGAGGGCAACCTCATCGCCTTCGCGCACGACACGGTGGGTCGGCGCTTCTATAACATCCGCTTCAAGAACCTCGACACGGGCTAGCTCTTAGAGGACGAGATCCCGGGGGTGACGTCGAACATCACCTGGGCCAACGACAACCGGACGGTGTTCTACGGCAGGCAGGATCCCGGTACGCTTCGCCCGTATCAGATCTACCGGCACGTGCTGGGTGCTGATCCTGCCAACGACGAGCTGGTCTACCAGGAAGACGACGTCGAGTTCTCGTGCTACGTCAGGAAGACGAAGACGGATCAGTACATCATCATCGGCTCCTCGCAGACGCTGAGCAGGGAGTACTGGTACCTCGACGCGGACGATCCGGATGGTGACTTCACTCTCTTCCTGGCGCGCGAGCCGGATCATGAGTACAGCATCGCCCACTTCGGCGACTACTTCTACATCACGACGAACTATGATGCGGAGAACTCGCGATTGATGAGGACGCCGGTCGATCGCACGGCGAAAGAGAATTGGGAAGAAGTAATCGCGCACCGCGAAGACGTGCTACTGCTCGGGTTTGACGTCTTCAAAGACTTCATGGTGGTGGTAGAGCGCAAGGAAGGTTTGCTGCAGATTCGAATACGTCCGTGGTCCGGTGAGGACGAGCACTACCTCGACTTCGGTGAGCCCGCCTATTCGGCACGTCCGACCAGCAACCCGGAGATCGACACGGATGTACTGCGCTATCGCTACGCATCGATGACGACGCCGAGCTCGGTGTACGACTACAACATGGAGACTCGTGAGAAAACGCTGCTCAAGCAGGACGAGGTGCTGGGCGGCTACGATCCGGCGAACTACGTGAGCGAGCGACTCTACGCGACCGCCAGAGATGGGGTACGCGTACCGGTGTCCCTGGTCTATCGCAAAGGCACCGAGATGGATGGGGGCAACCCGCTGCTGCTTTATGCTTACGGGTCCTATGGAAGCAGCATGGACGCTGGCTTCAGCTCGGTGAGGCTCAGCCTGCTCGATCGCGGCTTCGTCTATGCGATCGCCCACGTGCGCGGCGGCATGGAGATGGGCCGTTGGTGGTACGAAGACGGCAAGCTCTTCAACAAGAAGAACACGTTCACCGACTTCATCGATGTGGCGGCGTTCCTGGTGGACGAGGGCTACACGAGTCCCGAGATGATGTTCGCGCAGGGTGGCAGCGCCGGCGGCCTGCTGATGGGTGCCGTGTACAACATGCGGCCCGACCTGTTCAAGGGCATCCTGGCTCTGGTGCCGTGGGTCGACGTCGTGACGACGATGCTCGACGCGAGCATCCCGCTCACCACCAGCGAGTACGACGAGTGGGGCGACCCGAACGAGGAAGACTACTACTGGTACATGCTCTCATACTCGCCGTACGACCAGGTGGAGGCGAAAGACTACACCAACATGCTGGTAACGACCGGACTGCACGACTCGCAGGTTCAGTACTTCGAGCCGGCGAAGTGGGTGGCTAAGCTGCGCGCGATGAAGACCGACGATAACCGGCTGCTTCTGAAGACGAACATGCAGGCGGGTCACGGCGGCGCGTCGGGCCGCTACCGGCGCTACCGCGATATCGCCTTCCAGTATGCATTCATGCTGGACCTGTTGGGAATCGAGGAGTAGACGGCAGCGCACGGCCGGACTGGAGAAGTCACGATGGTCGCACGGATCGTCACGAGCGGCGCGATTGCCATCGTAGCCGTTGTACTCATGACCTGTGCTCCGGCCGGGCCGGCCCGGCCGGAGCCAGGGGAAGGAATCCCGCCCTACCTGAACCCCGAGCTTCCCCTCGAGACCCGCGTCGATGACCTGATCTCGCGCATGACCCTCGAGGAGAAGGTCTCGCAGATGCTGTACAACGCAGCGGCGGTGGAGCGCCTGGGGATACCGGAGTACAACTGGTGGAACGAGGCGCTGCACGGGGTGGCCCGGGCGGGCCGCGCCACCGTGTTCCCGCAGGCGATCGGGCTGGCGGCGACCTGGGATGCGGACCTCATTTTGCGGGTGGCGACGGTCATCTCCGACGAGGCACGGGCCAAGCATCATGAGTCGGTGCGGCAAGGCCGGCGCGGCATCTACGAGGGGCTGACTTTTTGGTCTCCGAATATCAACATCTTCCGCGACCCGCGCTGGGGTCGCGGGATGGAGACCTTCGGCGAAGACCCCTATCTGACGGGACGGCTCGCCGTCGAGTTCGTGCGTGGCATGCAGGGCGACGATCCCTATTACCTGAAGACGGTGGCCACGCCCAAGCACTTCGCCGTCCACAGCGGGCCGGAGCCGGACCGTCATACGTTCGACGCCGTCCCCGACGAGCGCGACCTGCGTGAGACATATCTGCCCGCATTCCGAGCGACGATCGTCGACGCGAACGCCCAGTCCGTAATGTGCGCGTACAACCGCTTCCGTGGCGCGCCCTGTTGCGGTAGTTACGAACTGCTGCAGCAGAAACTGAGGCACGAGTGGAGGTTCGACGGCTACGTGGTCTCAGACTGCTGGGCGATCATGGACATCTACAGGACCCACAGGGTCGTGGAGACGGCGCCCGAGGCCGCCGCGATGGGCGTTGCTATGGGCACCGACTTGAACTGCGGTGTGACGTACGACAGTCTGCTGGTGGCGGTGAGGCGGGGGCTGGTTACCGAGGAGCACATCGATACCTCGCTCGAGCGACTGTTTCGTGCCCGTTTCCGGCTCGGGATGTTCGATCCGCCGGAGCGCGTTCCCTACGCGAGCATCCCATACAGCGTCAACGATTCCGAGGAACATCAGAAGCTCGCCGTCGAGGCGACACGCAAGTCGATCGTTCTGCTCAAGAATGATGGCGATCTCCTGCCGTTGAGCAGAGAGCTCGGCACCATCGCGGTGATCGGGCCGAACGCCGACGATGTCGACGTGCTGCTGGGGAACTACAACGGCATCCCATCCGACCCCGTCACGCCGCTGGAAGGGATCCGGCGCAAGGTCTCACCGGGCACGACGGTGCTGTACGCAAGGGGGACCGACGTCGCCGAGAACATGCCGTCCTTCGAAGTCGTGCCGTCCGACGCGCTCTTCACCGAGCACGAGGGCGCGCGGGTAAACGGCCTCAAGGGAGAGTACTTCACCAACCGCGAGTGGGAAGGCGAGCCGTTCGCGACTCGCATCGACAGAAGGGTCGATTTCAACTGGTGGGATGAGGCGCCGATCGACGGGATGCAGTCGGACAGCTTCAGCGTGCGCTGGACGGGGACGCTGGTTCCGCCGGCATCGGGCCGCTACTCGCTCGGTGTGCGCGTCTTCGGAGGTTTCGAGCTCTTCCTGGACGATTCACTGCTGGTCGGATTCTCGGACCGACACGTCGTGCTACCGCGCTGGGCGGACGTGGAGCTGGAGGCCGGCCAGCCGTACGACATCCGCGTCGAGTACCATACGCGTCGGGCCGACGCGATCGCACAGCTCGTCTGGGCGCGGCCCAACCCGGGGCTTCTTGATCAAGCGTTGCAGGCGGTCGAGCGTGCCGATGCTGTCGTCATGGTGATGGGTCTGTCGCCACGACTGGAGGGCGAGGAGATGCGGGTCGAGGTGCCCGGCTTCGCGGGCGGTGACCGTTTGGACATCGGCCTTCCTGCTCCGCAACGAGAGCTCATGGAGGCGGTGGTCGCTACGGGTAAGCCTGTGGTGCTGGTGCTGCTCAACGGTAGCGCCGTCGCGGTGAACTGGGCCGCCGAGCATGTGCCCGCCATCGTCGAGGCCTGGTACCCGGGCCAGGCGGCGGGCACGGCGATCGCCGATGTCCTGTACGGCGACTACAACCCCGCCGGCCGGCTCCCCGTGACCTTCTACAAGTCGGTGGATCAGCTGCCGCCGTTCACCGACTACGACATGCAGGGCAGGACGTATCGCTACTTCGAGGGCGAACCGCTGTTTCCCTTCGGGCACGGGCTCAGCTACACGACGTTCCGCTACAGCGATATCGAGCTCCCCGTGTCCGTTCGGCCCGGGGAAGAGATCGAGGTGTCGGTGCAGGTGGAAAACATGGGCGAAAGGGCGGGGGAAGAGGTGGTTCAGCTGTACGTCACCGATCTCGAGGCCTCGGGCCCCGTCCCGATTCGCTCACTTCAGGGGTTCCGGCGCCTGCACCTCGACCCCGGCGAGGCGAAGACGGTGACCTTCAGGCTGGAGCCGCGGCAGATCTCGCTGATCGACGCAGATGCCTGCCGGGTGATCCAGCCCGGGGCGTTCGAGGTGAGCGTTGGTGGTAAGCAGCCGGGGTTCGGCGGTCTCGCCAACGCCACGAGTACCGGCGTCGTCAGCGGGCGCTTCGATGTTGTCGGACAGGTCCTGGTCCTGGAGCCCTAACCGACCCGGTCATCCGCCATAGTCGTGGCATAGGTCAGCCCCCGAATCTGCTCGAAGCCGGGCGCCGGATACATCAGGCTGACCCCGCCCCACCGAGCATCGCGGCGAGCTGGAGGAGATTCTGATCGCGAACCTGTAGGAGACGGTCATGCAAGCGCTGTTCGCCGGTCTGGACGTTTCCACCCAAGGCTGCAAGCTCGTCGTCATCGACGTGGAGACTGGAACGGTCAAGCACGTCGACCGCGTCGACTACGACCGCGACCTGCCGGGCTACGGTACAGTGGAGGGCGCCGTCGCCGGACTCGGTGAAGGGATCTCGGAGTCCGACCCGCGGATGTGGGTCGAGGCTGTCGAGGTATTGCTGGGGCGGTTGAGTGAAGCGGGCGTTTCCGTGGATCGGATCCGTTGCATCTCGGTCTCCGGCCAGCAACACGGGCTGGTGGCGCTGACCGCCGATGGCCGACTGGCCCGGCCGCGCGCCAAGCTGTGGAATGACTTCTCGACCGCCGAGGAGTGCCGGATCCTAACCGAGGCCGTGGGCGGGCCCGAGGCGATGATCGAGGAGGTGGGAAACAGCCAGCGCACCGGCTACACCGCACCCAAGATCCTGCACTTGCGTCGGCACGAGCCGGAGACCTATGCCCGTGCCCGTACATTCTTTGTGGTCCACAACTACATCAACTGGTACCTGACCGGCGGAACGGAAGACGGTGTAGCCGTTATGGAGCCCGGCGATACCTCCGGGATGGCGCTCTGGCATCCGGGGACCGGTCGTTGGTCGCGTAAGGTCATCGAGGCGATCGATCCGGAGCTGCCCGAGAAGCTACCACCGGTGCGGCCCGCTGATCGGACCATCGGGAACGTCGGGGCGAGCGTTGCCGCCCGCTTCGGCCTGCCCCCCGACTGCCGGATCGACGCCGGCAGCGGCGACAATATGTACGGCGCGCTCGGCACCGGGAACTTCGAGCCGGGGATCGTCACGGTGAGCCTGGGGACGAGCGGAACGGCCTGCACCGTTTTGGATGAACCGTTCATCGACCCCACCGGTGAGATCGCCGCCTACTGCGACAGCACGGGCCGCTACCTGCCGCTGCTTTGCGTCTCCAACATGGCCAACGGCTACAACGCAGCGCTGGAGAGATTCGGGCTGACCCACGGGGGATTCGACTGGGCCGTTCTAACCACACCGCCGGGTAACCACGGCCGCGTGCTGGTGCCCTGGTACGAAGGGGAGCGCACGCCGGACCTGCCGCATGCAGCGCCGCTCTACTTCGGATTCGGTCTCGCCGAGTTCGAGCCGGCAACGCTCTGCCGGGCCGTGCTGGAAGGGCACGTGCTAAACCTCTACGAGGGCTTCACTCGCATGCCGGTGACCCCCCGCGAGATCCGCCTGACCGGCGGACTCGCCAACTCACCCTCTTGGTGCAAGACGATCGCCGACGTCTTCGAGGCCGAGACGGTGCCGGTACTCGGCGAAGGGGCGGCGCTCGGCGCGGCGATCCACGCCGCCTGGGTCTGGTACCGGGAGACGGGCGCGGAACGGCCACTCGCCGAGGTCGCCGGACCCTTCGTGGTGCTGGACGAAGAGCGCCGCAAGCGACCCGATCCGAGGCACGGGGTGACTTACGGACTGTTGAAGCGCATCTACCGCGCACTCGCCCTTCGGGTGCGGGGGTTGGAGGGGGAGGACCCGTTCGCTTTGCGGCGCGACCTGGTGTCGTTCACGTCTTCCCGCGGGATGTCTTGATAGTGATCTCGGCACTACTCTAAAGACAGTCGCTATTCAACGGTTCGACGTCGAAGGTTCGCTCCGGGCTCCAATCCATCCATTCCTCGCCGATGCGGGCGCGTACTCGCCAGCGCCAACCCCGCTGGTGTCGAGAGATGATGTACGACCCGGGGCTCTCGTGGCGGAACCGGGATTCACCTACGGCCAGATCAATGACGGGGAATGTCGCGTTTTGGCCCATAACAAACAGATGGTAGGCGGCTGGCCCGTCGACGTCCGACCAATCGAACTCCCACACGATCCCATCACTGCGGTCCACACAACCGTTGTCCATGACCGCGCCCTCCGCTGGCGCTATAAGCAGAGGGATCGTTGGATTGCTGACGTCCACCGATTTCGGTTCGGGTTCCGGGTCGGTCGGGCTGCCATCGCCGCAGCCGACGATGAGGGTGCCCGCGATCGCTACGAACCCGAGTGCGCGGATAGTCCTTCGCGACGTCATGGTTGCCTCCTCTTGCCTCATCGCTCTTCGCTACTCGGAAGCTTGCCAGTAGTGGCCGGCCCTTTTGTTCCGTCGCGCTATTCTGCTCGGCGTGGATCAAGTGGGAGTCAAGTGATAGTCAGGCAGGCGAAGGCGAAGAGCCCATCGCGCCTTAGTTGCCCGTGCCCGGCGGGGCCTTTATGTTGGCTGCAATCCGCGAGCCTGGAAATTCTGCTATGGAGCCGGTCTTCGTCGAGATCCGGCGTGGGCTGTCTACGCTGCTAATGGGAGGTTGCCATGAACCGCTGCAGGACCACCCTCATTCTCCTCGCCCTCGGCATCGCGAGCACGGGCTGTCAGCCGGCAGCGCAGGAAGCCGGACCTTTGTCCGATGCGGATGTGGCGGCGATCCAGGGTGTTGTCGACGCGCTGATCGAGGCCGATCTGGCCGGCGATTGGGATGCCGTGGCGGCTCTGTTCGTCGATGACGCCGTCTTCATGATGCCCGATCAGCCGGCACTGGAAGGTAAAGCGGCGTGGCGGGCGATGGTCGAGGAGATGCAGCCGACGATCCACGCGGTCACTGTGGACGTCGCCGAGATCGAAGGCCGCGGTGACCTCGCCTACATTCGGGGCACCTACTCGGAGACGTTGTCGTTCGGCGGGGCCGAGCCGGTGGATCTCGAGGGCAAGTACGTCTGGATATTGAAGAAGCAGGCCGACGGCTCCTGGCTCGTCACGGTTGGAATCTCCAACAGCAATCAGCCGCCGGCCGACACCGACACGTAGGCGCCAACAGACGCGGCGCCGAGCGGTCAGCGGCGCTCTTCGTGGAGCAGGAGCCGGCCGGGCACCTCCTGCTTCTCGAAACCCGGGCCGTCGATCGCCAGTCCGAGGGAGACGCCTCCGGCGCCCTGGAAGAAGTGGACCTCGATAGGGTGCGTGCCCGCCTCCAGCGCCGCGTAGCCCGAGCGCTCGCGGGTGCCGTGAATCCAGGTAGAGACGGCTCCCATCATCCGATGATAGATAGAAGCCGTAGACACCGGTCTCCAGGACGGAGATATAGCCGCGGAACCGGAGTCCGAACTGCTCTTCGCGGCCGCCGATCGCGTGGTCTATGCGGTCGGTGACCTCGCTTCCCGCGGCAACGAGCGTGCCGAAGTCCGGTAGCTGGCGCCAGCTACCATCCTGTTCGTAGTACTCCACGAGTAGGCCTGGCTCCAGGTCCTTGGCATCCACGGGTGGGCGGGGCACCGTCCTCTCGAACCTGAAGGTGGCGACCCTGCTCGCCGTCCCGTCACCCCAGAACGCACGTGCCTTGATTGTGACTGTCTCGCTGACCTCGAGTGGGTGGGAGTACGTGGGCGATTCGGTCCC
>JBDHKT010000474.1:0-2458 GCA_039586255.1 Gemmatimonadota bacterium
GCATCGTCGACCTGGCGCTCGCGCCCCGGGACGCTGACGGACTAGTCGAAGCGCGGGCGAACTTCGTGGTGCTGCGACCCAAGAACCCGGTCCCCGGCGGCGGCATAGCACTGCTCGAGCTATCGAACCGCGGGGGCAAAGCGTCGCTCCGCTACTTCAATGGCGCATCGAGCAGTCTCGACCCAACCGACCCCGAACACTTCGGCGACGGGCTGCTAATGCGACTCGGCCTCACCGTGATTTGGGTGGGCTGGCAGCACGACGTTCCGCTGCGCGAGGGGTTGATGCGCCTGCACGTCCCGGTCGCCGTCGGCGAGGACGGCCGCTCGTTGGAGGGTCTGGTGCGGGCCGATTGGGTGGTCGATCAGCCGACGAACACGCTGCACATCGCTCACCGCAATCACGTCGCCTACCCTGCCCTCGATCCCGATCATCCCGACAACGTGCTCACCGTACGTGACGGCCGGCTGGCGCAGCGCAGCGCCGTGCCGCGGAGCGAATGGCGCTTCGCACGCGAAGAGGGCGAGGGCGTTCTCGACGTTCGCACTCATATCTATATGGAATCGGGCTTCGAGGCCGGGAAGATCTACGAGCTGGTCTATCGCGCCAAGGACCCGAAGCTGGTTGGCTTGGGACTGGCCGCGATACGTGACATGGTCTCATACACCAAGTACGATCCGTCTTGCCCCTTCCCCGTCGACTACGGGGTCGCCATCGGCATCTCGCAGACCGGACGTTTCCTGCGCCATTTCATCTATCAGGGCTTCAACACCGACGAACAGGGACGCCAGGCTTTCGATGGACTGATGATTCACACTGCGGGCGCCGGGCGTGGCAGTTTCAACCACCGTTTCGGGCAGCCGTCGCGCGACGCTCACCGGTACCACGCGTTCTTCTACCCGACCGACATCTTCCCGTTCAGCAGTCGGACGCAGACCGACCCACAGACGGGGTGGACCGACGGCCTCTTCGCCCATCAGCACGATGACGTGAACCTCCCGTACATCTTCTACACGAATACGGGATACGAGTACTGGGGCCGTGCTTCGGCGCTACTGCACACAACGGTGGACGGCACCCGAGATCTCGAGCTCTACCCCAACGAGCGCATCTATCACCTGGCCAGCGGCCAGCACTACGTCGGGCGCTATCCACCGCCGGGGAACAGCAAGCTCCCGGATTCCCGCGCCTACCGCGGTAACCCACTGAACTTCCTCGTCACGATGCGGGCGATGCTGGTTCGGATGATGGAGTGGGTGAAGGAGGGCAGCGACCCACCGGCCAGCGCCTATCCGACGATCGCGGCCGGGACGCTCGTGCCGATCGACAAAGTGCGGTTTCCGCAGCTGCCCGATGTCGATTTCCCGACGGTGGCCCACGAGGCATATCGCGCCGACTACGGCCCGCGCTGGGAGCAGGGGATTGTCGACGTTCAGCCGCCCGAGCTGGGCCTCGCATTCCCCGCTCTGCTCCCGCAGGTCGACCGCTTCGGCAACGATTTGGGCGGTGTCGAGTCTCTCGAGATCCTGGCACCGCTCGCCACGTATGCACCGTGGAACCTGCGGGTCGGCTACCCCGGCGGCGTCGACGAGCTGGTCAACTTCACCGGCACGTACATCCCGCTGCCCAAGACAGAGGCGGAGCGTCAGGCGCTGGGCGATCCGCGGCCCAGCATCGAGAGCATATACTCGAGCAGGGAGGAGTACTTGGCGCTGGCCGAGCGCGCAGCGCGCTCATTGGTCGAGCAGGGGTTCTTGCTGGAGGAGGATGTGGAGCACGTCATCGCGCGGGCGGCGGATCACTGGGACTGGATCCAGCGGAATTGACCGGCGCCCGTCACAGCAGCCGGACACGGTCGCTAGGCGGCGACCGTTTCTACGAGCTGGATCTCGAAGATGAGCTCCTGGCCGGCGAGCTCATGATTGGCATCGAGCGTCACGGTATCGTCGGTGACTTCCGTGATGCCGACCACGGTGACCGTTCCATCTTCCGCCTTCGCCTCGAGCTGCATTCCCACCTGCGGTTCGAGATCGTCGGGAAGTATGGATCGCTGGATCACAGCGATCAGCTCGTCCGAATACGGACCGTAGCCTTCGTCGGGCGGGATCGAGACCGTCTTCGTCTCTCCATCCGTCATCCCGACGATCGCGTTCTCGAACCCCGGGATCACCATGCCCTCGCCGAGCGTGAACTCGAGCGGCTCGCCGTCGAACGAGGAATCGAACTCGGTCCCATCCTTCAGCGTTCCCCGATAGTGCACCCGCACCAAATCACCCAGCTTCGCCTCTGCCACGTCTTTCTCCTTTCGGCGTCGCGACACAAAAAGAGGAGGGTCGCCCGTGAGCGTGTGTCCCCTCCGCGCATCTCAGCCATACGGCCACCCGCAAGCTACCAGCACTTCCGCCGCCAGGCAAATGGTACCGGCGACCTCCTCCCCCGCGGTTCCAGCACCGCCTAT
>JBDHKT010000475.1:0-2452 GCA_039586255.1 Gemmatimonadota bacterium
GATGCGCCGAGGCTCCATGCCTAGCAACTCCATGGCGTCGGTCTCGGGTACGCCGAGCTCTGCCATGCGGCTCGCAGCGAACCGTCGGAGGTCGTGCATGTGAAGCTCGGGCCGGCCGGCGGCTTTTGCAGCGTTCTTAAAAGCGTTGTCGGGGAACCTGATGGGCCGCCCGTCAGGGTACGGGAACATCCAACGGACGACCTGGGCGGTCCGGCGTTCCACGCGGTCGACGTATGCGCGTTGCGACTCAAGTATGCGGGCCACATCGCCGACTACAGGAAACCGATACGAGACGGGCGATTCACGCATATCGACAGGGGGCCCTGGGGGGGAATGGGGGTAGGTCGGCCTCAGGCGATTCACCTCTCTATCCTCAGATCGCCTGACGACCGCAGAGGGTAGCCAGCACTTCGGTTATCCCTCTTGCGTTCTTGTAGAGGCAAGACACGGGCAAGTCGTCTCGAACACCTTACACCGCAAGAGGTGTGAGTACCCGACTGGTTCTCGAAACCAGTCCGGTGGTCTACGTGCGCCACCCTAACCCGCGGAGCGGCAATGCGAGGGGGGCTGTCCGATCGGCATCGATTGGATAGAAAGATACCCTCCCCTCGGACCCCAGGCGGTCACCGATTCGGAGGCCGAGTCCTGCGATAGAAACATAAGCCCGCTCCCATCGGCATTCACCACGCAGACGTTGTTCGTCGAGTCGTGCAAGCACGTGAAAGCCAACCGTGAGGCATCGGGCGACCAGACGGGCGCCTGGGTAGCAATGGAGGCGACCGCTATTGGATTAGTGCCGTCGGGTCCCGCGACCATGATCGCGCAGTCGGCCCGGAGGAACGCCAGCTTTGATCCATCCGGCGACCAGACGGCGAATCCCTCGTCAGCTGCATCACATCGCAGACACGCGATGCTGGAACCGTCGGAGCTCACCGTGTAGATGTCGCCGAACGTAGGGGGCGGCCAACCCGCGGTGGTGTCCGGCTCGGTGAGAGTGAAGGCGATCTTGCTCCCGTCGGGTGACCAGCTGAGATCGCGCCGCGGCATCGGATCGTTCGTGAGGTTCACCGGGTTTGTGCCATCGAAGTCCATCGTCCAGATATCGCCGTCCGCCGACGTGTACGCGATGCGTGTGCCGTCGGGAGACCACGCCCCCATGGCCCCGTCGCGTTGTACCACGGTCGAACCATAGGCGCGTACCACCCTGAACGATAAAAATCTTGCCCAGAGGGCCAGGTATGCGCCGTCCGGCGACCACGTAGGATCACGGGCTTCGTCGAACTTGGCGACGTTTTCGCCGCAGGCATTGACTATCCTGACGGTATATCTGCAAGTCTCCCACCCACAGTCGGACTGTTCATACGCGAACGCGTCGCCTCGCGGCGATCCCACCGCATTGCCAGAGTAAACATTGCCTCCCAGGAACAGTCGCGTGAGAGTATTAGGATCGATACCATAGATGCCCTGGAACTCATAACGACGACCGCGACGGACGAAGAATACTTTGTCGTCCAGAGCAGTGAGGCACTGGCACGTGACCCGGAAGAGGACCGTCGAGGTCGAACCGGCCTGGACATCGACCTTGCGCGCGCTGGCTCCCTCGATCGAACAGCGCGATGGAACCCCAAGGAGCTCGACGCTGTAGCGGCCCGGCTGGAAGCCGGAGAGTGCCAGCCTACCGTTGAAGTCTACGGGGTAAGAATTGCCCTCGACTACGGCGGTCAGGCCGATCGGCACGCCCGGCACCCCGCTGGTCACGATATCGATCACCAATCCCCCGATCCCTTCCGGGCCGCTGGGCCCGTGGCCGGCGCAGCCGGCAGCGACGGCCACGCCGACGGCAGCCATAAAGACCGTTGCAACGACCCTACGAGCGTCCACGGGCATCCTCCTACATTGAAAGGAGCTGCGGGTCGACAGAACCCTCGCGCCATTTGCACCGTAGGTTGCAGCCCTACGATCAAGCAGCCGTCAAGTAGACACCGAATTCCAGATAGACGCGAAAGTGGCATGATGTAGCATGCCGTCCGTGCGCGCCCAAAGCGCCATCGATCGCTTCACCAGCAACTCCTACGATCTCGTCATTGAGGGCGAGTCGTACCGCGGCCGGCTCAAGGACCGTAGGAGACAGCGTTACAGAGTCAACAGGACCCGGTGGCGCCGTCCCGGACTCACAAGCCGACATAAGCAGAGCTGCCGTCACTGCCACCACGGAACCCTGGGTTCTCCTTGAGCGGGCGGCGTAAGACTGCATAATGCCAGCCCTCTGACGAAGCGTGATGGAACTACGCGGCTCTTTGGTTGGCGAGTTGCGGGATTCCAGCACAGCCGAGGTCTTCCGGCGTAGCGAGACTTAAACCGCTACATCCTCAGCCCTTTCCCAGTACCGGCACTCTATGGGAGTATCAGCGGTCGCGCAACAGATATTGATAATCTTTTGAAACTCGGGACA
>JBDHKT010000476.1:0-1430 GCA_039586255.1 Gemmatimonadota bacterium
GGAGCGATTTCCTGGAGTGGTTCACGTACGTGCACCCCATTGTTCCTCACGTGATCTACATACCACTCATCGCGTTCGTGGTATACCTGAGCTACGCCGCCGGAGTCGCGCCCGGCCGAATCGCGCTCCTCTTCGTCGGGGGGCTGGCGCTCTGGACCCTGGCCGAGTACGTGGTCCACCGCTTCGTCTTCCACACGACCCCCGAGTTGGAAGAGGAGGTGCGGCAGATCGTGACTGGACTGGAGCCGGGCGAGGCGGCGCTACGCAAGGTGACCGGGGCCCGTCGGAGGCACTACTTCCTGGCGCACGGCGTGCATCACGACTTCCCCAACGACTCCAAACGTCTGGTCCTGCCGCCCTCGGTGAGCATCCCCCTCGCCGTGGTGTTCTTCGCCGCCTTCAGGCTTGCGTTTGGGCCCGGCGCGGGACCTGCGCTATTCGGCGGCTTCACGTTCGGCTACCTGATCTACGACACGATTCACTACGCGGTGCACCACTTCTCGCTGCATGGCCGCGTCATGCTCTACCTGAAGAAGAAGCATTTCCGCCACCACTACCAAGACTCCAGACGCGACTTCGGGGTGAGCACTCCTCTGTGGGATTGGATCCTGCGGACCGCATGAGCGGCCCCGAGAGCGGCCAGGCCGATAGGCGAATAGGGCTCGCCCGTCGATTCTGGCGTTCCGTGTTCCGGGGTCCGGTCTATCCGCGGGACGACCGGGAACGGAAGTGGGTCGTCGTCAACAACCTGATCCTGCATTTCCGGCCCGTTCGCTTGCCCGCCAGGACGCTGAAATACACCCACACGTTCGGCCTCGGCGGTATGTCGCTGGTGCTGTTCCTGCTGCTCGCCGCCACGGGCATCCTCCTGATGTTCGTTTATGAGCCGTCTCCCGAGCGGGCGTACGATTCGATCCTAGCGCTAGAGAACGGAGTATTCTTCGGGAGACTGGTGCGAAACATCCATCACTGGAGCGCCAACTTTCTCTTCGCAATCGTCTTCCTGCACCTGTTGCGTGTTTATTTCAGCGGCGGCTATCACGCTCCGCGTCAGTTTAACTGGTTGATCGGACTGGCGCTGTTGCTCTGCGTCCTCGTATCCAACTTCACCGGCTACCTGCTGCCCTGGGACCAGCTCTCGTACTGGGCGATCACGATCTGCACGGGTATGATCGGCTACGTGCCGTTGATGGGCGAATGGCTGCAGGGCGTGATACGGGGTGGGCCCGAGATCGGGTCGGCGACGCTGATCAACTTCTACACATTCCACACCACCGTCGTCCCGGTACTCCTGATCGGTCTGATGGCCTGGCACTTCTGGCGCGTGCGCAAGGCGCATGGCGTTGTGATCCCGCGTGCGCCCGGTGAAACATTGGATGAGAAGCCCGAGTCCGTTCTCGCGCTCCCGAACCTGCTGCTGCGCGAGTTTG
>JBDHKT010000476.1:1470-3919 GCA_039586255.1 Gemmatimonadota bacterium
GGTATTCGTCAACGCCCCGCTGGATGAGGCGGCCAACCCGGGAATGAGCCCGAACCCTGCCAAGGCACCGTGGTATTTCGTCGGCTTCCAGGAGCTGCTGTTCCACTTCCACGGGCTGTTTGCGGTGGTGATCATCCCGCTGCTCGTCGCCGCGGCGCTCGTTCTCTTACCGTACGTGAGGTATGATGGGCCGGCCGAGGGCGTCTGGTTCGCTTCCCGAAAGGGGAGGCGCCTGGGGGCGGCTGCGGCTGCCATCGCTCTGGCGGTTACGCCGCTCTGGGTCGTGCTCGACGAGTACTGGATCGATTACGCGGCCTGGCTCCCGGGCCTGCCGCCCGCGCTCAGGGAGGGCGCCCTGCCGTTCGCCGTGCTGCTGGCAGCGCTGGTTGGGCTGTACCTAGCCATCAGGCGGAGGGTCGAGGCGTCACGGGTTGAGGCGGTACAGGCGGCGTTCATCTTCCTGGTCGTGGCGTTCGCAATTCTGACGGTCACCGGCGTCTGGTTCCGCGGAGCGGGCATGGCGCTGGCCTGGCCATGGAACTTGTAGGTGACGGGAACGATGTCGGAGCGTAGACCGCAAAGAGAGAACGGCGAGCCGGACGGGGCAGCGGGCACGCCCTCGAGGCGGAGCTTCTTGTGGAAGATCTGGCTGGGGCTCGGCGGCCTGGCCCTCCTGGAGTACGTCTGGTTGGCCGCAGATTTCCTGCGGCCTCGCAGGGGTGGGGCCGTTGAAGATGCGGAATCGATCATCGTCGCGGGGCCGGTCGAGCGCTTCGATCTCGGCTCGGTCACCGCGTTTCCGGCGGGCAAGTTCTACCTGGCGCGGCTGGGGAACGGTGGTTTTCTAGCCCTCTCGCGCGAATGCACGCATCTGGGCTGCACGGTGCCTTGGATCGGCGATGAGGCCCGCTTTGTCTGTCCCTGCCATTCGTCGGCCTACGACATAAGAGGCGACGTGTTGAACCCGCCGGCGCCGCGGGCGCTGGATTCCTACGCCGTGCGGATAGAGAACGGGATCGTGAAGGTCGACGTCAGTCGGCCGCTGAAGCGTCGGTCGTTCGAGTACGCTCAGGTTGTGATGCCGTAAGGTTTCGGGCGACGGTGGTTAGTGATCAGTGATCGGATGAACGGTGAAGCAAGAACGGTGAACGATTCGCTGTACAGGTGGAGGCTGGCTGGTGTCATCGCATCGGCGGTGATCGTGCTGACGGTGCCGGTCTACGCGCTCAAGGAGAGCAGGGCGCGGGCCGTCCCTCTGCCGAGCGACGCCGGCGCCGCGACGTTCGTGGGCCGGGAGAATTGCGTTTCGTGCCACGAGGCGGCCGACAGCGCCTGGCGAGGCTCCAATCACGACAACTCGATGGCGCTGGCCAACGATAACACGGTTCTGGGCGACTTCGACGATGCCGTGTTTGAGTACGGTGAGCTGAGCGCCCGGTTCTATCGTAGGGACGGCAGGTACTACGTCCACACTCAGGGCCCCGACGGCGAGCCGGGCGAGTTCGAGATCACCCACACGTTCGGCGTCGAGCCGCTCCAGCAGTACTTGATCCCGTTCCCGGGCGGCCGCCTTCAGTCACTCACCATCGCCTGGGATGGGGAACGGGGCGAGTGGTTCCATCTCTACCCGGGTCAGGATATCCCGTACGACGATTGGCTGCACTGGACGCGGGGCGGCCAGAACTGGAACGGCATGTGCGCCGAATGCCATTCGACGAACCTCAGGAAAGGCTACGACCCCACGACGAAGACGTTCACGACGACCTGGTCGGAGATCAACGTGAGCTGCGAGGCCTGTCACGGGCCGGGGTCACACCACGTCGAGTGGGCGGAGATCCCGCCGATGGCACGACCCGAGTCCGACAACTACGAGCTGTTGATCAGGACCGGCGACGTGAGCTCCAGGCAGCAGGTCGAGCTGTGCGCACCCTGCCATTCGCGGCGAACCGAGCTGGGCGACTACGATCACACGCGCATCGAGATCCTCGACAACCAGGTCCCCTCCGTCCTCGAGGAGCACTTGTACTTCGCCGACGGTCAGATTCTCGAGGAGGTGTACGTCTACGGCTCGTTCGTCCAGAGTAAGATGTTCAAAAATGACGTGCGCTGCAGCGACTGCCACAATGCTCACAGTCTGGAGCTGGTGAAGGAGGGGAATGACCTCTGCCTGCAGTGTCACAGGGCGGACACTTACGACAGTTACGATCATCACTTCCACCGAAAGATCCACGAGGGGAGGCCGAGTGATGGGGCGTTGTGCGTGAAGTGTCACGTGCCCGAGCGCCTTTACATGGTCATCGATTATCGCGCCGACCACAGCATCAGGGTACCGCGGCCGGATCTCACCCTTGAGATCGGGGTCCCCAACGCCTGCAGCCAGAGCGGCTGCCACGACGATGAATCGGTACGATGGTCGGCCGACCACTTCGAGGACTGGCACGGCAGGGCC
>JBDHKT010000477.1:0-2449 GCA_039586255.1 Gemmatimonadota bacterium
TCGCTCTGGCGAGCACGGCCTGCCAGCCGCCCGCCCAGGAAGCGGCTGGGCTGTCCGAGGAGGACGTGGCGGCGATCAGGAACGAGATGCAAGCACACGTGGAACTCGTATTAGCCGGAGACCCGGCCGCAGTAGCAGCAAGGTACACTGAGGACGCCGCTCAGATGCCACCGAACGCGCCAATTGTGCAGGGACGGGCAGCCATCCAGGAGTGGTTCGCTGGATTCCCGACTGCCACGGAGTACGTACAGTCAATCGTCGAGGTCGACGGACGTGACGGCATCGCCTATAGTCTCAGCGATTACTCGACCACCTTCACGGTGGAAGGCACGCCTGTCACGGACAAGGGCAAGACATTGGCTGTATGGAAGAAGCAGCCAGACGGTTCGTGGCTCGCAGCCGCAGCCATCTGGAACTCGGACCTGCCGCTTCCCGAGGAGGGCTCAGGGACCTAGAGCTAACCCCTAGCCCGACACCTGCTGGCTCCTGGGTCGTGAGTAGCGGCCCGGGAGCCAGACCGAACTCCAGGCAGTGAGCGCGTGAACCTCGGGGGAAACTCCGAGGATGCCCGTGAGAAGCCCGATAACACTAGGGTTATCGCCTGAATGGGGTTCAGGAGGTCGCGGGTTCGATTC
The DNA here is from genome assembly GCA_039586255.1 of Gemmatimonadota bacterium. Lineage (GTDB taxonomy): Bacteria > Gemmatimonadota > Gemmatimonadetes > Palauibacterales > KS3-K002. The sequence goes on from JBDHKT010000477.1 coordinate 636, forward strand.
TCGCCGTCCCGGTGCTTGATCGTCTCCATTGTAATGCACGGCGGACAGGCGGAAGACCGTCTCGCCGGGGCAGCGGACTGACTGTCCGTGGGCCGAGGACTCCGAGCCCGCTTCCTAAGACAACGGACTCAGCCGGGCTTAAACGGGACGCAGCTGAAAAGTGCGAGCACTGCGGTCTCGAGAGCCGCAGGGCTTAGGCTCGTTGCTCCCCACTTGCCGGCACCCCATTTTGTGAGAGGCCAAACCAGATTCTCTCGGGCGATTGGCCCTCGCTCTGCCCAGTCTGGTCACAGTATCTGCTGCTCAGGGCCCGTTTTGACGGGGGAGTGCCCCATTGAGCGACGACGTGTTGGACCGCCTCACGGCCGCACTGGCCGACCGCTACGGAATCGAGCGCAAGCTCGGTAGCGGCGGCATGGCGACGGTCTACCTCGCCCACGACCTCAAGCACGACCGAAAAGTCGCCCTTAAGCTACTCCACCCCGAGCTCGCAGCGGTCCTGGGCGCCGAGCGCTTCCTGAACGAGATCAAGGTCACCGCCAACCTGCAGCACCCGCACATCCTCCCGCTCCACGATTCGGGCGAGGCGGGTGGATTCGTGTACTACGTCATGCCGTACGTCGAGGGTGAGTCGCTCCGAGGGAAGCTGGAGCGCGAGAAAGAGCTGTCGATCGATGAGACGATCGAGATCACGAAGGCGGTGGCGAGCGCCTTGGATTACGCGCACCGCCATAGCGTGATCCACCGAGACATCAAGCCGGAGAACATTCTGCTCCACGATGGGCAGCCGGTAGTGGCCGACTTCGGCATCGCTTTGGCGGTGAGCGCGGCAGGCGGTACGCGTCTCACGGAGACGGGTCTATCGCTCGGAACGCCGCAGTACATGAGCCCCGAGCAGGCGATGGGGGATCGGGTGCTGGACTGTCGCAGCGACGTCTACTCGCTCGGCTGCGTCGTCTACGAGATGCTGGTCGGGGAGCCGCCGGATACGGGACCGACAGCGCAGGCGGTGATCGCCAAGATAGTGACCGACACGCCGCGACCGGTGACCGACCACCGGGGCACGGTGCCGTTTCACATTGACCTGGCACTCAGCAAGGCGCTCGAGAAGCTTCCTGCCGATCGGTTCACGACGGCGCGGGATTTCGCCGAGGCGCTGAGCGACCCCCGGCTGGCTCCCGCCCTCGGGACGCGGCCATCCGACCGAGCCAAGACGGCTGTCCCGGCGGTGGCTGCGCTACGGGCTAACTGGCGCGTTGCTGGTGTCGTTGCGCTCTTTCTCCTCGCTGCAGGTGCGGCTCTGGGATGGATCCTCGGATCTAGCCTGAGAACCGCTGCCCTATCCACCGGCGTGACGCGCTTCACCATCCCTGTCGCCGGCGGAAACATGATGGTGTACGCCGAGCTGCCCCGCCTCGCACTCTCCCCCGACGGACGCACCTTGGTGTACTACGCCGAAGGCGGGCTTCACGTGAGGCCACTGGACCGGATTGAGAGCGAGCCCCTGGCCGGGACCGAGAATGCCGTGTTCCCCTTCTTCTCACCCGACGGGAAATGGATCGGCTTCACCGAGGGCGGGACGCTGAAGAAGGTGTCGGTTGCCGGTGGGCCGGTCACCGAGATCGCGAGTACGGGTGCAGCCTGGATTACCGGAGCGAGTTGGGGCGAAGACGGCAACATCGTGTACTCGGATTGGAACGGCCTCTGGCGGGTCGCCGCCGCGGGAGGAATTCCCGAACAGCTCACTACCGAGGTGGACAGCCTGCTCGGGAGCGGGCACGGGTGGCCGCAAGTGCTGGCTGGCGGCAAGCTCA
>JBDHKT010000027.1:0-9967 GCA_039586255.1 Gemmatimonadota bacterium
GGCCTGCCAGACCCGCTCCGCCTCACCCGACATCAGATCGAAGCAGTCGATGAACGGGTGATCGCCCTCGGGCGATGCGCCGGACCCGGTCAGGTAGATCGAGCGGCGGTCGGCGGCGACGAGTATCACGGTCTCGCCTCTCTCGTTGCTGGTCAGCACCGGTCTGCCGGGGTCGCCGTAGGAGTCCTCGGAGTTGCGATCCCAGATGACACGTGGCTCGGTGAAGTAGGGCGCGAAATCGACCAGTAGGGTCTTCGACCACCTGGTCGGCCGGTCGTAAGTGGAGACGAGTGCCGCGCTGCCACTCGCGGTCCAGGTGAGCGACCGGTAGCGCAGTTCGGTGCGCGCGACCTCCACTGGGTCACCGTCGAAAGGCGGCGTCTTGATGACGATCCGATCGCGATGCTCCGCCTCGGCCTTCGGGTCGCCGCCGTCCAGCGCCTCGACCCAGACGAGGGTGTGCGACTCGCCGACGCGCCAGCGCATGCTGCGCGGACCCTCGGGGACGCCGCCGACAGGCACATTCTCGGCCAGCGGCAGCGATGCGATCTTGTGGACCTCCTCACCGCCGTCGCCCCAAACCTCGATTTCCCGCGGGAAGCTGTAGAACGGGACCAGATAGGAATAGGGACGCTGGGCGCGGCTAACGAGGATGTGCATGCCGTCGGGTGCCGGATCGATATCGACGAAGATCGCCGGCTCGCCCATCGGCTGGCGCTCGCCGTTCAGGTCGACAAGCGCCAGCTGCGCGGTGAAATAGTAGTCGAACAGAACTTCATCGAAGGGAGACCGCAGAAGGTTCTGGTACGTACGTACCGGTGCCCTGCGGCCACCGAGTGCTTCCTGGATCGTCGGGCCCTTCGGCTCGCGTGACGCTTCCGGCGCCGGGCCACGGTCCTCGGGGATCAGCTGACAGAGAAGCGCCTCTGAGTCGGGCGTCCACTGGCAGGGCCAGCCGCTGGCGGCCATCAGCTCCGGGCCCGTCAGCCGCTCGGCGCGCTTCGAGTCGACGGAGGCGATCCAAAGCTCGACCCCGCTCTCGGTGGTGTTCGTGAACGAGATGTACTGCCCGTCCGGCGACCACGAGGGGTAGCCGAGCTGGACGTCGTCCGGCAGTTCGATGGTCCACTCTCGGCCGTCTGCGGTCCTGACCAGCTTCATGCCGATCCCCATCGGCGGCTGGTCGTCCCCGTTCGTCCGCGGGTTGAAGCGGATTCCGGCGAGTCCGAGGGCCGGCTCGGCGAGCTGGGCGACGGATGGGTAGGCACGCCGCGCGCCCAGCGCCATCCAGGCGCCATCGGGGCTCACGCTCACGACGGGCGTGGGCGGCGCGTCGACGATGGCCACTACGTCGGGCGGCGGCGTCTGGTACGGCTCCTGGGCGATGGCGGAACCTGCGCCCAGGGCCAGGGCCAGGGTGCAGAGGATCGCGGTGCGTACGGTAGTGTTCACGGTGTCCCTCCGTTCTCGTGTCCGAGGTGGGGCTGTGGTGGAAGCTCTTAGTTAGGATAGCGGGGGCAGCGGGTCAAGTAATCGGTCCGAAACCGGCACGGTCCGGGGTGCGTAGGCTGGATATACGGAGTGGGCTACGACCAACCTGCGGATAGGAGCCACCCAGTGCCCAACGATCCGGTCATCCGCACTCACAAGCTGAGCAAGGCGTACAAGGAGGTCCTGGCGCTCGCGTCGCTGGACCTGGAGGTGCCGGGCAACTCGATCTTCGGGTTCCTGGGCCCCAACGGGGCCGGCAAGACGACGACGATCAAGCTGCTGTTGGGACTCATCCGCCCGACCACCGGGTCGGCGGAGGTGTTCGGTCACGACATCGTTGGCGACACGATCGACGTGCGGCGGCGGATCGGGTACCTGGCACAGGAGCCGCGCTACTACGAGCACATGACGGCGCGCGAGACGCTGCGCTTCACCGCGCGTTGCTTTTACAGCGGCCCGAAATCGGTACTCGAGGAACGCATCGAGGGTACGCTCGAGCTGGTCGGCCTCGCCGACAAGGCCGACCGCCCGATCAGGGGCTTCTCCTCCGGGGAACGCCAGCGTCTCGGCATCGGCCAGGCGCAGGTGAACGACCCGGACCTGCTGATCCTGGACGAGCCGGCCTCGTCCCTCGATCCCATGGGCAGGCGCGACGTGCTGGCGATCATGGAGCGACTGCGCGAGCGGGCGACGGTCTTCTACTCGACGCACATCCTGGACGACGTGCAGCGGGTGAGCGACACCGTGGCGATTCTGAACAATGGGGAGCTGGTGGCCAAGGCGCCGATCGAAGAGCTGCTGGCCGGGAGCGACGGAATAGTCTACACGATCGATGTGAAGGGCGATGGTAGTGATGCCGAGCAGCGCGTGGCTGGCCAACCGTGGGTCTCCGACGTGCAGGTCACGCGGGTGAACGACTGCGCTCACTGGCTGGTGCGGGTCACCGATGACGCCGCCGCCGAATCGCAACTTCTGCGGCTGATGCTGGCGGAAGAGCAAGTCGTGGTGACGGCGTTCGGGCGCAGGACGTACGATCTCGAGGATGTCTTCATGAACCTGGTCGAGGAGAACGGCGATGGAGAGCGCTAGCATTCGGCTCGAGGCCGCCGGCGGGCGCGGCCCGCTCACCGGGTTCGGCAACCTGGTCGACAAGGAGTACGGCACGTGGTGGCGGACGCGGCGCGCCCTGATCCACAACATACTCTGGCTGTCCGTCATCAACGGCTTCCTGCTCCTCGTCGGGCTCGATGAGATGGGAGGCAATCCGTACAGGCTACTGGAAGAGCTGACGGAAGTCTTCTTCCGCGTGGGTGGATTCTTCGCCGCCATCGGGATCGTCGTGTCGACGCAGAGCTCTGTGCTGGGTGAGCGAAAGCTGGGGACCGCTGAGTGGGTCCTCTCCAAACCGGTGACGCGAGAGGCGTTCGTCCTGTCGAAGTTCGTCGTCAACGGCACGTCGTTCGTCGGACTTGCCGTCCTGATCCCGAGCGTCGTGTTCTTCCTGCAGACTCTGCTGCTCGCCTATCTGCAGCCGGACCTCGGCACCTTTCTGCTGGGCTCGCTGATCCACGTCGAGCACCTTCTTTTCTACCTCGCGCTCACCCTGGCGCTGAGCACCTGGATGAACTCGAGGGGGGCAGTGTCCGGCGTAGCCATCGGCTTCATGTTCGCGGGATTCATATTGCCGGGCTTTCTGCCCTGGCTGTTGGCGGGGACGCCGTGGGCGTTGTCGGAATTCGCCGCGACGGCGGCGCGAGGGCGGCAGCTGCCGGCCGAGGCGTGGCAGCCGATCCTCATGACGCTGCTATGGACGGTGCTGCTGGTTCTGGTGGCGCTGTGGCGGTTCAACCGCGAGGAATTCTGAACGGCCGGTAACCGGTGGCCGGTGGCCGGTAGCCGGTCAGTCAACCGGCGGGGTGACCGTTCGGTCGAGGATCATGATCTTCTGCCAGGTCTTCCCGGAGAGCGCCGTCGTCAGCCCTTCCACCTCATTTGCCGCCGCCAGCACAACGGGCTGGCGAGCCTGCCCACGCCTGGCAAGCATGGCTCCCGGTAGCTAGGTGTGAAGGGTCGCCTGGGGCCCACGGAAGATGAATATTGGCAGTTCGTGAAATGGGCAAGGAGGGCGGCATCACGGCCTGCCCTGGGGGCTGTGGGAAGGTTGAAATTGAGTCTCAACTAGCGTATCTTGAGGTTCCGAAAACGATTATGACTATCCATAACCGGAATCGTTAGCGGGCCGCTTGGGTCCGGGGCGGTTCCCGGAGGGTCGGATCCTGGACAGACTATGAGCACACCGGAAATCGAGGCACTCGCCCAGCGAGAGTACAAATACGGGTTCGTCACCGATATCGAGCAGGAGTTCGCGCCGCCGGGCCTGAACGAGGACATCATCCGGTTCATCTCGGCGAAGAAGGGGGAGCCGGACTGGATGCTGGAATGGCGGCTGAAGGCGTACCGGTACTGGAAGGAGCAGTACGAGGCGGGCCGGGAGCCGCAGTGGGCGTTCCTGCCGTACGGCTACGGCCCGGTGGACTACCAGGCGATCAGCTATTACGCGGCGCCGAAGGCGAAGCCGGAGAGCCTGGGCGAGGTGGACCCGGAGCTGTTGGCGACGTATGAGAAGCTGGGTATCCCGCTGGAGGAGCAGAAGTGGCTGGCGGGCGTGGCGGTGGATGCGGTTTTCGACAGCGTGTCGGTGGCGACGACGTTCAAGGCGGAGCTGGAGAAGCACGGGATCATCTTCTGCTCGTTCTCGGAGGCGGTACGTGACCATCCCGAGCTGGTGCGGGAGTATATCGGCTCGGTGGTGCCACACACCGACAACTTCTTTGCGGCGCTCAACTCGGCGGTCTTCAGCGATGGCTCTTTTGTGTACGTGCCGAAGGGCGTGCGTTGTCCGATGGAGTTGTCGACGTATTTCCGAATCAACGCGGCGCAGACGGGCCAGTTCGAGCGTACGCTGATCGTCGCGGACGAAGGCAGCTACGTCAGCTACCTGGAAGGCTGCACGGCGCCGATGCGTGACGAGAACCAGCTTCACGCGGCGGTGGTGGAGCTGGTCGCACTGGACGACGCGACGATCAAGTACTCGACGATCCAGAACTGGTACCCGGGTGACGAGGAGGGCCGCGGCGGGATCTACAACTTCGTCACCAAGCGCGGGAAATGCGCCGGTCGCAACTCGCACATCTCGTGGACGCAGGTGGAGACGGGCTCGGCGATCACCTGGAAGTACCCGAGCTGCATCCTGCAGGGCGACAATTCGGTCGGCGAATTCTATTCGGTTGCGCTGACGAACATGAAGCAGCAGGCCGATACGGGCACGAAGATGATCCATATCGGCAAGAACACTAAGAGCACGATCGTCAGCAAGGGCATCTCGGCGGGCCGCGGTCACAACACGTACCGTGGCATGGTGAAGATCATGAAGGGTGCCAAAGACGCCCGGAACTACACGCAGTGCGATTCGCTGCTGATCGGTGACAAGTGCGGCGCGCATACCTTCCCCTACATCGAGGTGAAGAATAAGACGGCGAAGATGGAGCACGAGGCCTCGACGTCGAAAATCGGCGAGGACCAGATGTTCTATTGCCAGCAGCGTGGGATCGGGATGGAGGACGCGATGTCGCTGATCGTGGCGGGCTTCTGCAAGGAGGTGTTCCGCGAACTGCCGATGGAGTTCGCGGTGGAGGCGCAGAAGCTACTCAGCGTCAGTCTCGAGGGCAGCGTTGGGTGAGTACTCGAATTCGGAATTGAACGGACAATGTTAGAGATCAAGAATCTGCATGTGAGTGTCGAGGGGAAAAAGATCCTCAAGGGCCTCAATCTCATGGTGAACGCCGGCGAGGTGCACTCGATCATGGGCCCGAACGGGTCCGGGAAGAGCACGCTGGCGTCGGTGCTGGCGGGTCGTGCCGGCTACGACATCACGGACGGCGAGGTGCTGTACAAGGGGCGGGACCTGCTGGAGTTGGACCCGGAGGAGCGGGCGTGCGAGGGTGTGTTCCTGGCCTTCCAGTACCCGGTGGAGATTCCGGGCGTCGGTAGCATCCAGTTCCTGACGGCGGCGCTCAACGCGGTGCGGCAGCACCGTGGGCTGGAGGAGCTGGACGCGTTGGACACGCTCAGGCTCTTCAAGGAAAAGGTCAAGGCGCTGCATGTAAGCGACGAGTTGCTGGGTCGATCGGTGAACGAAGGATTCTCGGGCGGCGAAAAGAAAAAGAACGAGATCTTCCAGATGGCGGTGCTGGAGCCAACGCTGGCGATCCTGGATGAGACCGACTCGGGCCTGGACATCGATGCGCTGCGGATCGTCGCCGAAGGCGTGAACGCGCTACGTAGCCCCGAGCGGGCCTTTGTGGTGATCACCCACTACCAGCGCTTGCTGGACTACATCGTGCCCGACTTCGTGCACGTGCTGGTGGACGGCCGGATCGTGCGGTCGGGCGACAAGCGACTGGCCCTGCGTCTGGAAGAGTATGGTTATGCCTGGGCCGGTGAGCGGGAACCGGCTGAGGCGGCGGCGAAGTGAAGTCGGTAGATCAACGGGAGCGGAGAAGGGAAGTGACCCCAAAGGTCGAACAAGGCAAGGGGCTCGAGATCTATCTCGAGCAATTCGAGAGGTTGGAGAACGGGGCAGGTGGCCCCGAGTGGCTGCGGCCGTTGCGTCAGGCAGCGATGGCGCGGTCCTCGGAGCTCGGCTTCCCGACGGTTCGTGACGAGGACTGGAAGTTCACGAACTTGGCGCCACTGTCAAAGAAGGCGTTCGCCCCGGCAGCGGGTGGCGCGCAGGTCTCGCTGGGCGATCTCGCCGGGTTCGTATTCCGCGGCCAGGAATCGGCGCGCCTGGTCTTCGTGAACGGTCGTTACGAGCCGGGACTCTCCGACTCGTGCGCCCAGCCGGGCGGCGTGCTGGCGTGTAACCTCAGGCAGTCGCTGGAGCTACAGCCCGAGTTGGTGAAGCTGCACCTGGCGAAGTACCTGGATTACGAACACGACTTCTTCGCTGCGCTCAACACTGCGTTCGTCGAGGACGGCGGTTTCGTCTACGTCCCCGATGGTGTCGTGGTCGAGCGACCGGTCCACCTGATCTATGTGTCGACGGAGACGCAGTCTCCGGCGGTCACGCACCCGCGCAACCTGATCGTAGTCGGGGAGGCCGCGGAGGGGGCGGTGGTCGAGGAGTACGTATCGCTGGGCGGCGAGGAGTACTTCACGAACGCGGTGACTGAGATCGTCGCCGGGCCGAGCGCCATCCTCGAGCATTACCGTGTGCAGCGTGAAAGCAGGAAAGCTTTCAACGTCGGGACCGTGCGGGTCCAGCAGTCGCGGAGCAGCAACGTCTCCTGTCACGGCGTACACCTGGGAGGCGGCCTCGTCCGCAACAACGTCCATCCCGTGCTGGCCGGCGAGGGCGCTCACTGCCTGATCAACGGCGTGTTCCTGCCCTCCGGCAAGCAGCATATCGACAACTTCATGCGGGTCGAGCACGCGAGCCCGCACTGCGACAGCCGACAGTTCTACAACGGCATCTTGAACGATAGCGCGAGCGGTGTGTTCAGCGGGCGTATCATCGTGCACAAAGAGGCACAGAAGACCGACGCCAAACAAACGAACCGTAACCTGCTGCTCACCGACGAGGCGCAGATGGACAGCAAACCGCAGCTGGAGATCTACGCCGACGACGTGAAGTGTACGCACGGCGCTACGATCGGCCAGCTGGACGACGACGCGATCTTCTACCTGCGGGCACGTGGCGTCCCGGAGGACACGGCGCGGACGCTGCTGCTGTTCGGCTTCGCGGGCGAGAATCTCGAGCGGATGCGGCAGGCGCCGATCCGCGACTACGTCGAGAACCTGGTCACGGAGTGGCTGCCGCACGGTGAGGTCTTGAAGAAGCTCCGGTAAACAGGCGCGCCCAATGTCAGATCTTCGCGAGCTCTACCAGCAGGTCATCATCGACCACAGCCGTAGTCCACGTAACTACAGAGAATTGGAGCATTCAAGCCACAACGCGGAGGGGTACAACCCGCTGTGCGGCGACCAGATTACTGTGTACCTGGTGGTCGAGGGTGATCGGATCACGGATGTCTCGTTCAAAGGATCGGGCTGTGCGATCTCGAAGGCTTCGGCCTCGTTGATGACCGCGGCCGTGAAGGGCAAAACGGTTTCCGAGGCTGAGGAGCTGTTCGCGCGCTTCCGCGAGATGGTGACGAGCGAGCGTGACGCCGAGGTGGACGAAGAGGCGCTGGGCAAGCTGACGGTGCTGTCCGGCGTTCGTGAGTTTCCGGTGCGCGTCAAGTGTGCGACGTTGGCGTGGCACACGCTGCGCTCAGCGCTGGAAGGCAAAGAGAAGCCGGTGACCACTGAGTAGTGAACATCGAACATTGTACATCGGATGGCGGATACAGATCGATTCACGAAGGTCGCTACGACTGGCGAAGTTTCTCCCGGTGAGATGAAAGCTGTGGAGGTAAACGGCGAGCAGGTTCTGTTGTGTAATGTGGACGGTGAGTTTTGTGCGGTGCAGGACGAGTGCACGCACGAATGCTTCCCGCTCTCCGAGGGAACGCTGGAAGGGGACGCTGTGGTCTGCACCCTGCACGGTGCGCGCTTCGCACTCAAGACGGGTGAGGTGCTGGCTCCGCCGGCGCTGGTCCCGGTGAGGACGTACGAGGTACGGGTCGAAGGCGAAGATGTTCTGGTCGCGGCGGGTGACGAGTAACCAGGCTACCGGCATGAAGACGTATACGCAGCTGGACATAAAAGCGATCAGGGCGGAGTTCCCGATACTGGACCAGGAGGTGAACGGCCACCGGCTGGTCTATCTGGACAACGCGGCGTCGTCGCAGAAGCCGCGTGCGGTGCTGGCGGCGCTGGAGCGCTACTACACGCGCGATCATGCGAACGTGCACCGCGGGATCCACGAGCTGTCGACCCGGGCGACGCGGGCTTACGAGGGCGCGCGCGCCCGCACCGCGCGGTACATCGGGGCCCGTGAGCCTGAAGAAGTCGTGTTCGTGCGTGGCACGACGGAGGGGATCAACCTTGTCGCCTCGGCCTGGGGCGTGCAGAACCTGCGCGAGGGCGACGAGATCCTGCTCACCGTGCTCGAGCATCACTCCAACATCGTCCCCTGGCAGTTCCTGGCGCAGCGCACCGGCGCGCGCCTGAAGAGCGTGGATATCAGCGACGACGGGCGCTTGCGCCTCGACCAGCTGGACGACCTGCTCAGCGAGCGCACTCGCCTTGTCGGTGTGACCCATGTCTCGAACGCGCTGGGCACGATCAATCCGGTGCAGGAGATCGTCGCGGCGGCGAAGCGAGTCGGGGCGACGGTTCTGGTCGATGGGGCGCAGGCGGCGCCGCACCTGCCGATCGATGTGGGGGCGCTGGGTTGCGACTTCTACGCTTTCAGCGGTCACAAGATGTGCGGGCCGACGGGGATCGGCGTGCTGTGGGGCCGGCGCGAGCTACTGGAGGAGATGGCGCCGTACCAGGGCGGCGGCGAGATGATCGAGATCGTCGAGCTGGAGCGATCGACCTACAAGCCGGCGCCCCAGAAATTCGAGGCGGGCACGCCGAACGTAGCCGATGCCGTGGGGCTGGCCTCGGCGATGGACTATCTGGAGGAGATCGGCCTGGAGCGGATTCACGCCCACGAGCACGATCTGCTCACGTACGCGCTGGAGCGCGGCGCGGAGGTACCGGGCTTCCGGGACCTCGGGCCAGTGGGTGACGATCGGGCCGGCGTCTTATCGTTCGAGCTGGGCGATATTCACCCCCACGACCTTGCGCAGGTCCTCGACGGCCATGGGATCGCGGTGCGCGCGGGCCACCACTGCAACCAGCCGCTGATGCGGCGGCTGGGGCTGGGCGCGACGACGCGGGCGTCGTTCTATCTGTACAACGATCGGGACGATGTGGATGCCCTGTGTGAGGGGCTGCGGGCGGCGATCGAGTTCTTCGGATAGGGCCGGCTCGGGACCGGGGCTACTCAGGTACGTGGAAGGTGATCGGGAACGCGCACCACACCTCCACCAACTTGTCCATGTTGAGCGCCGGCGTGAACTCGAACTGATACACCGCCTGCAGGGCGGCCTCGTCGAGGGCCGCGTTGCCCGAACCCTGCTGCACCTGGGCATTCTGAACGCGGCCTTCCGTGTCGATGAACACCCAGACGAAGACCGTTCCGCCGATCCCGGCGTCCTGCAGGATCTTCGGGTAGTGCTGCCGCATTATCTCCTTGGCTCGCTGCCGGTCCTTGATCTCGGGCCTCACCGTATACGGTGTGAAGACCGGCCGGTCACCGATCCGGCTCGCATCGCTGGGCGGCGGCGGCAGGTTCTCGACCGGGTTCTCCTCGAAGGTCGTCGGCGCGATCGTGATGTCTTCCTCGAGCTCGGTGGCGGCGACCACCGGCACGGCGGGCCGCGAGATCTGCTCGGGCGGCGGCGGGATATCCACCTCCGGC
>JBDHKT010000478.1:0-2443 GCA_039586255.1 Gemmatimonadota bacterium
AGGTGGCGCGTTTCAAGCCCGTTCGTGAGCAGCTGGAGCTGATTCGGGAGGACGTTGTCGAGATCATCCCGGAGGATGAGCTCGCGCGCAAGCTCGAGCGCTCGCTGGAGAGCGGAGCCGGCCTCGTGGTGAAGGAGGGGTTCGACCCGACGCGGCCCGACCTGCACCTGGGACACGCGGTGAGCATCAAGAAACTGCTTACGTTCCAGGAGCTGGGTCACCAGGTTGTCTTTGTAATGGGCGACTTCACCGCTCTCGTGGGTGACCCGAGCGGCCAGGACGAGACACGCCCGCAGCTTTCGGAGGCCGAGATCCGCGAGAACATGAAGACCTACCAGGAGCAGGTCTTCAAGATCCTCGACCCGAAGAAGACGAAGGTCGTGCGCAACAGCTCGTGGCTCTCGAAGCTCAGGCTCGCGGACATCCTGGACCTTACGTCTCGCTATACGGTCGCCCGCATGCTCGAGCGTGACGACTTCGCAGCCCGCTACCAAGGGGGGCGGCCTATCTCGCTCGTCGAGTTCCTCTACCCGATCATGCAGGGCTACGACTCCATCGCTTTGGAGGCGGATGTCGAGCTGGGTGGCACGGATCAGAAGTTCAACCTGTTGGTCGGGCGCACGCTCCAGGAGCGTTTCGGTCAGGAGGGCCAGGTGTGCGTCACGCTGCCGCTGATGCGCGGTACCGACGGCGAGCGGAAGATGTCAAAGTCGTACGACAATTACGTCGGAATCACCGAGCCGCCGGAGGAGATATACGGGAAGACGATGTCGATACCGGATGAACTGCTGGAGGAGTGGTTCCACCTGGCGTCATCGCTCCGTGGCCCGGAGCTGAATGCGGCGCTGTCGCAGATCTCCGGCGACCCGATGGGGGCCAAGCGAGCGCTCGCCCGCGACATAACGCGCGCGTACCACGGCGACGGGGCGGCCGAGCGTGCCGAAGCCCGTTTCGATCGTGTGGTGCGGCGGCGCGAGAAGCCGGAGGAGATCCCCGAGGTCGACGTGGCGCGTACGGCCGACGAAATCTGGCTGCCGAAGCTGATGGTCGAGGCCGGGCTCGCCCGCTCGAGCAGCGAGGCGGTTCGTCTCATCCGGCAGGGAGCCGTTCAGGTCGATGGCGCACCGGTTACCGACAAGGACCACCACGTGCCCACCTTGCAGCCGCTGCTGATCCAGCGGGGCAAGCGGCATTTCGCGCGCGTTCGCTTCCGCTAGGGCCCGTTACGGGCCCTGTAGGCCGTCTCTGGCCTGCGCGGCGGCCGAGCCGGGCGGCGTTGGACAAGCGAGAGAAGGAGTGACGGGTGCAGGTCGAGGTCAAGAGAGTCGAGAAGCCGTGGGGGCACGAGCTGATCTGGGCTCACACAGATCGCTACGTGGGTAAGATCCTCCATATCAATGCCGGCGAGTCGTTGTCGCTCCAGTACCACGAGCGCAAGGACGAGACGATCCACGTTCTGCACGGGCGGATGGTGTTCCTGGTCGGGCGGGGAGAAGAGGAGCTGCAGCGCGTGGAGCTGGAGGAGGGGATGAGCTTCCGGATTCGACCCGGGACCCGCCACCGGATGGAAGCGATCACCGATTGCGATCTCTTGGAGGCCTCGACACCGGACCTGGACGATGTGGTCCGGCTCGAGGATCGCTACGGGAGGGCTTGAGCGGGTGGAGCAGACTACGACGTGGGATGAGCCGCGTGTCGGCTACGTCTACCTGGGTCTAGGGTCGAACGAGGGCGATCGGGTCCGCTATCTGGAGCGTGGCCTGGAGGGGTTGAGGAGAGAGGTGCGGATCGAGCGCATATCATCCATATACGAGACTCAGCCGGTAGGTGTCCGCGATCAGCCGTGGTTTCTCAACCTCGTCTGTGCGGGGGCCACGCGCCTCAAGCCCGGCGCGCTGCTCGAGTTCATCAGCCAGGTGGAGGACGAGTGCGAGCGTGTCCGCAGCGAGGAGCGGTTCGGGCCCCGGACCCTGGATATCGATATCCTCACGTACGACGATCGCGTGATCAAGAAGGTCGATCTGGTGATACCCCATCCCAGGATGCACGAGCGGAAATTCGTGCTCGAGCCGCTGGCCGAGATCGACCTCGAGTGGCGCCACCCGGTTGAGGGGAAGACCGCAAAGGAACTGCTCGAGGAGCTGAACGGCGACGATGTCCGCCCGTTCGCCGAGCCGCCGCCGGGCTCGGGACCGGCGCCGATCCTCTGATTGGCAATGGTCTATCGGCTCGCGGTTCGCGCTTCTTATGATGCGGCCCTCTTCATACCCGGCGACCGGGGGCCATCCGGGCGCACGCACGGGCATCGCTACACGGTCGAGGCCGTCCTCGAGGTGCAGGAGCTCGATGAGTCGAGCTTCGTGGCCGATTTCGATGCCGTGCAGCCGCGTCTGGAGGAACTCGCCGGCGAACTGGACCATCGCCTGCTCAACGAGCTCGAGCC
>JBDHKT010000479.1:0-2440 GCA_039586255.1 Gemmatimonadota bacterium
AGCTGACGGTCGAACAGAACATAATAGCGATCCTCGAGACGTTGCCGTTGTCGGACGGCGAGCGTAGCGAACGCCTGGATAGCCTGCTCGATGAACTCTCGATCAAGCATCTGCGAAAGAACAAGGCGTATTCGCTCTCCGGTGGCGAGCGGAGACGGCTGGAGATCACGAGAGCTCTGGTCACCGACCCGAAGTTCATGTTGCTGGATGAACCGTTTGCCGGCGTAGATCCGATCGCCGTCGACGACATTCAGAGGATTGTAGCGGACCTGAAGCGCCGGGGCCTGGGTGTGCTGATCACGGATCACAACGTACGCGAGACGCTTTCGATTACCGACCGCGCCTACATCATGTTCGACGGCCGGATTCATATCGAGGGCACCTCCGACGTGCTGGTTAACGATCCCCAGGCCCGCAAGTTATATTTGGGTGAGGACTTTCGCCTCTAGGGGAAAGGGAGGGCGATGAAAGTCGGTCTGCAGCAGAGCATTAGGCTGGGGCAAGAGCTGAGGATCAATCCTCGCCTCTACCAGGCGATGGATCTCCTCTATATGCCCCTCCTCGACCTGCAGCAGCACCTGAAACAGGAGCTCGTCGCCAACCCATTCCTCGAGCTGGTAGAGCCGAGCGAAGACGGGATGGAGGAGGACCAGGAGACCGAGACCAAGGAGGATGAGAACGAGGTCGATTGGGAAGACATTCTGCTCGACGGCTTCGAGACCGGTGGTAGACGAGAGGAGTACGAGGAGCGGGAGTATTACGAGCCCACCGCCGTCGCCACCCGGGACCTCTACGACCACCTGCACGACCAGATCGCGCTGCTCCGCCTCGATCCGCGCCAGATCGTTATCGCCGAGGAGATCATCGGCAACATCGATGACACCGGCTTCCTGACCTGTGAGCTCGAGGCGATCGTCGAATCGCTGAACGCGTTTCTGCATAGCGAAGAAGCGAAAGCCGCCGGGTTCGAGGATGAGGCGCTGCTTACGATCGAGGAAGCGGAAGCCGTGCTCGGCATCATCCAGGGACTCGATCCGGCCGGGATCGGCGCCCGGGATTTGCGGGAGTGCTTGCTCCTGCAGCTGGGTGATCAGGACATGGGCAATTCGCTTGTCTACGACATCGTGGAGAAGCATTTCGACCAGCTTGTCAACCACCGCTGGGCCGAGATATCGAAGGAGCTGGGTGTCTCTCCGCAAGAGGTTCAGTCGGCGGCCGACGAGATCTCCAAGCTCGACCCGAAGCCGGGCCTACAATACTCGGCCGGCGAAGGGAATTACATTATAGCAGACCTCGTCGTCGAAAAAGTCGACAACGATTACATCGTCTTCCATAACGACACGGCGCTTCCGCGCCTGAGATTGTCGCGCTCGTACCGTGAGGTCGCAAGGGACAAGGCGAAGTTCAAGGGCGAGAACAAGGAATTCATTTCGAACAAGTTGAACAACGCCAACTGGATGCTCCAGGCGATCGAGCAGCGCCGGCAAACGATGCTGAAGGTGATGAATTTCATCGTCGACCGGCAGCGCGATTTCTTCGAGGAAGGAATCGAGCACCTGAAGCCTCTGACTCTCAGAGAGGTCGCCGAAGTCATCAACATGCACGAGTCGACGGTCTCGCGGGTGACGAACCAGAAGTACGTTCAGACTCCGCGCGGGGTGTTCCCACTCAAGTTCTTCTTCTCGAGCGGTCTGTCTACCGATTCGGGTGAGGACGTTTCGGCCCGCGGCATCAAGGCGCGGATCCAGAAACTGGTCGGCGATGAGGATACGAAGAAGCCGCTGACGGACCAGACGATAGTCGACATACTGAAGCGAGAGGGGATCAACATCGCTCGTCGCACGGTAGCCAAGTATCGCGACCAGCTGGGCATCCTCTCCGCCCGCATGCGCAAGCGCGTATGAGCCAGGCGGCCGGCACCCGGGAGTCGACATCGCAGCACCTCCAGGTGGCTCCCGCCCTCCGCGACAATTTCTCCGTCGTCATCCCGGCGCTCAACGAGAGCGAGAACATTCCGGATCTTTTCGAGGCGCTGGACGCGACGTTCCGCGAGCACGGCCTGAACGGCGAGATCATCTTCGTCGACGACGGATCGACCGACGACTCGGTGGAGGTTGCCCGGCGCGAAGGGGAACGCCTGCGACGGTTCAAGCTCGAGCGGCACAAGGTCAACCTTGGCAAGACGGAGGCGCTGGTCACGGGAGTGCGGGCGGCGGCGACCGAATGGATCGTGCTGTTCGACGCAGACCTGCAGCACCTGCCGGAAGAGATTCCGAAGCTGCTGGCCGAGGTCGAGAACGACCACGACATCGTTTGCGGACGCAAGGTCGGCAAGTACGAGAAACGTCTGGTCTCCGGCGTCTACAACTGGCTTTCCCGCAGATTGTTCCGGGTTCCGGTACGGGACCTGAACTCGATAAAGATCTTCCGCAAGACGGTC
>JBDHKT010000480.1:0-2436 GCA_039586255.1 Gemmatimonadota bacterium
CGCCGCCGCCGGCTGCTCCCTCGAATCGATCCGGCCTATCGAGCCTTCGCTCGAGGATGTGTTCGTCTCCTTCGTTCACCGCTCGGGTGGGACGGTGGCCGGATGAACCCGGGTCGGCTCTGGGCGATGGCCCGCAAGGAGGCGATCCAGCTGCGCCGCGATCCCCGCAGCCTGGGCATGGCATTCCTGCTACCGGCGGCACTCCTCCTCTTCTTCGGTTACGCCATCAGCTACGACGTCAACAACATCGAGATGGCGGTCTTGGACGAGAGTAACAGCGAGCGGAGCCGCGGGCTGGTCCATGCGTTCGAAAGCTCCGGGTACTTCGATATCGTCGAGTACCCGGCGCGCTATGAGGATGTCGATGAACTGCTTCAGAGGGCAAAGGTCCTGGCCGTGCTGGTGATCCCGCCGAGTTTCGATAGTGACCTGGCCGCCGGGCGTGACTCACCTGTTCAGCTTCTGCTCGACGGCTCGGACGCTAATTCAGCGACCATCGCCCAGAACTATGCTGCGGCCATAATGATCCGCTACTCGAGCGATGTCCTTCTACGGGGGCGGCGGTTCGTACTGCCGGCGCAGGCGGAGACTCGCGTCTGGTACAACGAGACTCTGGAGAGTCGCAACATGATCGTACCCGGGCTCGTGGCGGTGATCATGTCGATCATCGCCGCGATGCTCACCGCGCTCACTATCGCGCGCGAGTGGGAGCGGGGAACGATGGAACAACTGGCGGCGACACCCGTGCACCGGTTGGAAGTCGTCATCGGCAAGCTAGTGCCGTACGTCGGCATCGGCCTGTTCGATGTGGCTCTGGCAATAGTCGCCGGGCTCCTCATCTTCGGCGTGCCGCTGCGTGGGAACATCCTGCTGCTGACCGGGCTGACGCTTCTGTTTCTGATCGGAGCCCTGAGCTTCGGAATGTTCATCTCCGCAGCGGTCAAGAGCCAGGTACTGGCGTCACAGATCGCCATACAGACGACTTACCTGCCGGCGATCCTGCTCTCCGGTTTCATGTTCTCCATCTCGACAATGCCGATAGTTCTTCAAGTGATCACCTACGCCGTGCCGGCTCGCTATTACGTGTCCGTGACGAAGGGCATCTTCCTCAAAGGTGTGGGCCCCGAGGTGCTCTGGGTGCAGGGGTTGGCCATGATCATCTTCGCGACCGTTGGCCTGACGCTGGCGATACGCTCGTTCAGGAAGGAGCTGGAATGAGCGTCATCTCGCCGGTCCGTGTTCGCCAGCTGCTCAAGAAAGAGCTGCGCCAGATATTCCGCGATCCGCGGATGAAGCGGATCGTGTTCATCGCCCCGGTCATCCAGCTCGTCGCCTTCGGTTACGCGGTCAACACCGACATCAAAAACACCAAGACGTTCGTCATCGACCACGACAGGAGCGGCGCCTCGCGCGAGCTGCTGGAGGTTGTCGAGGCGAGCGGTTATTTCAGGATCGTCGGGAGGTCGGAGCGGCCCGCGGACCTGGTGCACGCATTGGACTACGGGAAGGCCGAGGTCGGCATCGAGATTCCCGCCGGCTTCAGCCGGGATCTGGCGGACGAACGCGGCGCCCGGGTGCAAGTGATACTCGACGGCACGAACTCGAACACTGCCACGGTGGCGCAGGGTTACCTGACCTATATCGTGCAGGGGTACGCCCGGAGCCGCGCCGCCGCCGCAGGTGCGCTTCCCGGCGGCGGCGTCGATGCACGGGTCCGTGCTTGGTACAACCCTGATCTCGAGAGCCGCGCCTACAACGTGCCGGGCGTGATCGGCATGCTCATCCTCCTCATGTCGCTGCTGCTGACGTCGCTGTCGGTGGTGCGGGAGCGCGAGATGGGAACGCTCGATCAGCTCACGGTGAGTCCGCTCTCGGCGGCGGAGCTCATGCTCGGCAAGACGGTGCCCGCTGCGCTGGTTGCGTTCATCGACCTGTTCCTCGTCACCGCGCTGGCGATTCTCTGGTTCCACATACCGATGCGCGGCTCGTTCCTCGTCCTGTTGCCCGCCGCCTTGCTCTACATCCTCTGCGGCTTGGCCTTCGGGCTACTGATTTCGTCTGTCTCCAGGACGCAGCAGGAAGCTTTCATGACGATGTTCCTCGTCCTGATGCCGGCGATCATACTGTCCGGCTTCTTTTATCCGATCAGCAGCATGCCGGAGGTCTTCCAGTGGATCACCGTGCTGAACCCGGTGCGGCACTTCCTGGAGATCGTGCGCGCGATCTTCTTGAAGGGCGCCGGGATCACCGACCTCTGGGTTCAGTACGCCGCGCTGACCGTGATGGCCGGGGGCGCCACGTGGCTGGCGATCGTCAGGTTCCGTCGCTCGTTGGCGATGTGACCAATTCGGGCGAGCGACCGACGATTGATGTATAGCTCTCCGGGTCCGTCGCGCCTTCGGTGCCGATGACCAGGAGCCTCGAGTCCGACCGCAG
>JBDHKT010000481.1:0-2434 GCA_039586255.1 Gemmatimonadota bacterium
GGAATCCTGCGGCCTTGCCCCGCCAGCTCGACCGAACAGCGGACCGAGGGTAACGCTGAGACCGAGTTGGGCGCCGATGTTCAGGTTACTGTCCTCCTCATTCGCCGGCTCCAGTATGTAGTCGGCGGCCCCGGAGACACGCAGGGCAAGCGGCCCTGCGAGCCCCAGCCGGAACCCAACCAGTCCGGTCACCCCGTTGTCCGCCCCCTGGATATCCTTGCCGTACTCGTTGTGCACGAAGCCGGCCCCGAGTAGGAACGCGACCTTCCCGGAAAACGGCTGGTTGAAAACGAGACGCGCACGAAACGGCACGTGGGATATGGTGGCCCCGTCCCAGTCCGCCGTGGTATACGATGCCTCGCCTTCCAGCGAGAGACGCGAGAGTAGGTAGAAGCCCAGCCAGCCGCCCCCACCGATCCCGTCATCGAAATTGAGACTGTCGTCAAAGAAGGTGTAAGCGCCAAACCCGCCGAGCTCGATCGAGCTGCCCTGTTGCGCCAACCCCGGAGTCACACTCAGCTGCGCAACGACAGTCGCTGCCACCAACCATCGTGTCGACATGTCGGTCCCCTTTCCCCCTCTTCGCCTCCCACGTCCGCCACCCACCCGTCTACGACGTTGGGAAGAGATGATAAAGCATCACATACACCACGATACCGGTAACTGAGACGTAGAGCCAGAGTGGGAACGTCCAGCGGGCGATGCGCCGGTGCCGGGGAAACCTCTCACGAAGCGCGAGAACGAGCGTCACGATCACCAACGGTACGATGACCATTGCCAGGATCGTGTGCGACGTAAGCACGGCGAAATAGAAGGTTCGCGCCAGGCCCTGGCCGGTGAACCGGGTCGTGCCCGCCTGGTAGTGGTAGAAGAGGTAGCCGGCGAGGAAGAGAACCGAGGTACCCAGGGCGGAGAGCATCAACGCCCTGTGTAGCGAGGGGCGGCGCCTGCGAATCGCGATGTAGCCGGCGACCAGCAGCAGCGCGCTGGTCCCGTTGAGTGTAGCGTTAACCGCAGGAAGATCGCCGACGGAGATCAAGCTGCCCGGCCAGGTCTGCGGACCCGGGCTTTCTACTCCTCGCCCAAGAACCGCTTCAGGTTCCTCAGATACAGAATGAACGCGATCGTTGCCACGCCGAAGCCGACCGCCGATGCCAGGGCCCAGACCTCGCGCGACTCCACATAGGCCTTACCAGACCAGACGGCGAATCCCAGCGTGAAGACGATCGCAGTCGAGATCAGGACTTTGTGAAAATTGACCATCTTCAGACCTTGTCAACCACCATCAGAATCAGCAGGACCGGCAGATAGAGCACGGAGCCCAGAAAGAGACGACGCGCGCTGAGGCCCGTACGCGTCGCCGCCAGCGCGAACCCCAGTACTAAGAACGCCAGCCCCAGAGTCAGCGCGCCAAAGAAGTAGATCGCGCCGGTGAGTCCCATCACAGTGGTCAGAAGGCTCACAGCCAACAGCGCCAACGTGTAGATGATGATCTGGCGCGCCGTTCGCTTCCCTTCATCATCTACCACAGGGAGAATCGGGAATCCGGCCCGGGCGTAGTCCTGCTTGTACAACCAGCCGATGGCGAAGAAATGAGGCATCTGCCAGAGAAACACAATCCCGAACAGCACCCACGCCAGAGCGTCCAATCGGCCGGTCGCCGCGGTCCACCCCATCATAGGAGGTAATGCACCGGGCACCGCGCCCACCACAGTGCAGAGCCACGTCCGCCGTTTGAGCGGCGTATAAATGAATATGTAGATCAACAGCGACGCCGCGCCCAGAGCCGCCGTCAGCGGATTGACCAGCGTAAACAGATAGAGCGCACCGGCCACCGAGATCCCGGTCGAGAAGGCCAGCGCCGTCGACGCCTTCAGCCGCCCGGCCGGCAGAGGCCGCTTACTGGTACGCTTCATCTCAGCGTCCGCCCGGCGCTCGGCGTACTGGTTCAACGCGTTGGTGCCGGCGGCCAAGAGCCCGGTGCCCAACAGCGCGTGGAACAGCAGGGTGAGATCCAGCGACCCCGATGCGCCGAGATAGAAGCCCACACCAGTGGTGACCAGCACCAGCCGGGTGATACCGGGCTTGGTCAGCGACCAGAGATCGGCGAGTACGACCTTACTACGCATACTCGAGAAGTATGGCGAGTACCGGTATGATCGCCAATGGCAGCGGCGCGGTGGCCAGCAGGATCACACGCAGGCGCTCGAATCTCAGATGCATGTAATACATCGCTACGAGCGTCGCCTTCCAGATCGCCAGGCCGACCAGCACCACTATCAGCACGTTCCTCGGCAGGCTGCTCAGGTACGCTATGCCCACCTCGACAACCGTCAGGACGAGAAGCACGAACCAGATGAGCATGTAGCTCGGCTGCTTCTTCTTCTCTGCCGTCTCCATCATAGTCCCTCGAAGCTGCTGTGCGTTACTACCT
>JBDHKT010000482.1:0-2434 GCA_039586255.1 Gemmatimonadota bacterium
GCCGTCGCGCGGTCGATACCGGCCTCTGTCGTCAGGTCCCTTTTCGCGCCCGCCTGCCATAACGTCGCGTGGTTCTGACCGTCGGCCGTTTCGCTCATCCCGACGATCCAGTCGAGGTCGTTGATGTCGCTGGCCTCGCTCTTGCCGCCGCCTAAGTTCTCGAGCTCCATCACTTCCAGGACCGCGACCGAGGCGCTCACCGAGCTGGGAAGATACTCGTCGGCGGCCCTTTGCGGTCCAGTAGGCGCTTCCTCCGTCGAGCAGCCCGCCAGGATGAGAATCGAAAACAGGGTTGCGGCGCGCAGCCAGCTGCGAGCGGGATCGCGGTTCATGGTACTACCCTCCGGTCTTCGTCGGCGCTTGGCGTAGCGCACAGTGGGAATGCGGTGGTTTATGTACTCAGGAGACCGGCGGGGGAGCCATGAGTTGCAGGTGGCGCCAATGCAGGGCCAATAAGTTAGGCAAAATGCGTAGCGGATCCAAGGGGGACGGCGAGCGGCCGTTCGTTCGGCCCAGTGGGGTTTCTGCAGCCTGCTGTGGCAGTTTAGCGACGACCGTGAGCCGCGGTGGCGGCCGGTAGCCCGCCGAGTACAAGAGCCCCGACCACCAGGACGCCGAGGACGTAGGCGGGCTCCCGGTAGAGCGGGTCGGCCACGCTGTAGAACGGGTCGTGGGGAAGCCAACCCAACGCCTCGACCGCGACCATCGCAGTGCAGGCCAGGATCGCGGTCAGGGATGCCGCGACCCCTGCTCGCCCTGGAGACAGCATGTTCAGCTCGGCGACCGGATAGGCGAGCAGCAGCAAGGCCAGCCAACCACTCCCTCCAAGGTGGTGCATGACGACGATGACCGCGGTGGCCTCGTAGACGAAAAACACGAAGCGGAGTGCCACCGTCAGACAGCCGGGTACTTCCTCGCGCGGGCGCAGCGCGAAATACAGCCCTGCCGTCAGGTACCAGGTGACCAGTATCAAAACGATCGGCAGCTGAACGGGCGGGTTGAGCGAGAAACGGATCAGCGCCAGCGCCAGGATCGTCCCGGAAAAGCCCAGGCGAAGCGCCAGCCGGCCGCGCAGACGTGGTCGCTCCACAGCGACTGCCGAATCCGCGCCGGCCCCCGGCTGAGGGGCTTTCTCAGACGCACCGCTGGGCTGCGCCCCGTCTTGTCCGAAACTCTCCGTCACGCCACCCTCCACGAGTCGGCCGGGGTGTCGCAGGTGTAACCCTTTAACTTACAAAGGATTAGGCTGCAACTCGGCCGGGGGCTCTCAAGGTAGGCCAGAGTGGCCGGGGGGGAAAGGGGTTGCGTGAGAGACTCTTTGGGCTGTGAGGAGCGCTCAGACGACTTGCCGTGCCGGCCGGCCAGCCAGAGAGGCTTGTTCGGCCCTCTGCTCGCTTAACCCCAAAGAACATCAGGGCTTCCGGCGCGGGATCGATTTACCCAAAGTCCTGTGTTGGGACACAATGCCCCTGGCAGGGTAGTGGAGGTGGGCCGCAGGTACCCCCATAGACTCTGAACCGATTGTGGCGCCGGAAGTTACGCCCTGTGTATATTAGGCGGATTTGTGGCACGGAATCCGCCAAAGAGGGCCGCGGAGCAGTGTGCCTGCAATGACGGCAATCGGCGAGAGAGGACGAGCGACAGTGGCGACCAAAGCGCGCGCGTCGAGCGAGAAGAAGAAGGGGCCCGGCAAGGGCGGAAAGAAGAAGGGACCAGAGATCATCCGGGCGCCGGAGACGACGGTGGAGATCGTATCCGACTCGGGTGAGGGTGCCCAGAAGTGCGGCCAGATCTTCGGGGCGGTTTGCGCGAAGATGGGTAACGGCGCCTGGACGGTCGAGATCATCCCGGCCGAGATCCAACCGCCGGCCCGCAGCAAGGCAGGCGGAAGCGGCAACCTGGTCCGCTTCGGCACCGATGAGATCACCAACTGGGGTAATGCGACGAACTTGGTGGTGGCCTTCAACGAGCAGGTGCTGCTGGGCCGTATCGAGCTCGGAGCCCTGGCCGAAGATGCGATCGTGCTGCTGGAGAACCAGTGGGCCACCCACCCCGATGAAGACATTCAGAAAGAGTGGCAGGAGGGCCTGAAGGAGCTCGCCAAGCACGACTACCGGATCGTCGAAGTCCCGATGGAGGTGGAGTGCCTCAAGATCGTGGACGACACGCGCCGGGGTAAGAACATGTTCGCCCTGGGGCTGCTTGCCTGGATCTGCGACCGGGACATGGAGCTAATCCGAGCCCAGATCGCCCACCAGTTCCGCAAGAAGGGTGAGGAGATCTACCGGCGGAACGTGGACTTGATGGAAGCGGGCTACGCCTGGGCGGAGAAGAACCTCGATTTCCGCATCGAGGTGCCCACGGTACCGTCGGACGTGCCGAAGGTCGTGATGAACGGCAACGAGGCCATCGGGATGGGCGCCATCGCCGCGGG
>JBDHKT010000483.1:0-2431 GCA_039586255.1 Gemmatimonadota bacterium
GTAGCCGCTCCTTTCCATCCCCACCGGGGTTAACACGGCCTCGCTCATGATGTCGGGAAAGGGCTGTCCGATAACATCGATCATTGCTTGGAGAACGATCAAATAGCCGCCGCCGGAATACTTGAACTCGGTCTGAGGCTCGGCTACGACCCTCACAGGATCCGCCTTCGACGGGGGCATACCGTTCAGTATTTGAAGAAAAGTCGGAACTTCCTCTCCTCTGTAGTACGTACCCAACGAGTGCCCGCTCACGCCGGCCCCGTGGCTCAGCAAGTACCTGAGCGTTACAGGTCGGACCCTCGTATATTCGTTTTCTGGGATCTGCCAGGATACGAGGAAGTCGTTGATGTTCCTATCGAACTCGAGTGCGCCTTCATTCACCAAATGAAGCGCTCCCATTGCTGACACCGATTTGCTGATAGAGGCTGCCTGAAAGAGAGTGTTCGCATCAATAGGCAAATCGGTGCCCGCCTCTCTTGTACCGTATCCCTTGGCCCACTCGATCTTTCCATCGTTGATCACAGCTATGCTCACGCCCGGGACCCTGTGAAGCTCCATCTGTTCAGCCAGTGAGTGGAAGACCCGTTCGCCCCCTTCGATCACGATCGGTGGTGTCATTCTGCTCTCAACTTCCGCGATGCGGTTCTGAATGTGCTCGGCGGACGAGGCCGCGTCGACTGTCTGTGATCGCTGGCGATTCTGCTGTCCCTGGCAGCAGATTACCGCTATCAACATCGTAGTCACAGGCAGCAGAGTTAGTGTTCTGCTCATCGGTAGTCCTCCCGACCCAGAAAATTCGGGTCAGAATCAAATCTTCTTGCTGGGCAGATTCTTGATAGCTCTAATGTGTAACTACGGCTTACGGAAAAAAAAGTTTCAGCAGATCGGTCGGTTGAAAAGCTTTGTCTCCGCCACAGTTAGGCTGAAGCTAGCACGCTTACCAGCAGCTCGTCGGTCTCTCCCAAATGCCCGCCATGATCGCCCCGGGGAAGCTGCCCATTACGTCCTGCGTGCTCCTGTAAGGGAAGTGGAGCGGATGGGATTCGAACCCACGACCTCCTGCGTGCAAGGCCGCAAACTGGCGCCAGCCAGCGCCAGTGAGCGCCAGTTTATGCGGGTTTTCGCGGGTTCGGCGCCGACCAGCGCCAGCCAGCGCCGGTGGGCGCTGTCACCGTATTTGACACCGCGAGTTGCAGGAGAGGGCTACTCGTAGCGCTCCAGCAGCGTCTGAAAGCGCGGGTGGCTCATCTCTCGCGCTGTTGTTCGACCCTAAGCCAGACATTGCCCCGAATACGGTTGATAGCTGACTGGAACCCAGGGTCGTTCCGAACCCTGTCGAAGAGACCGGAGTCAACAATCCGTAACTGAAAGACGTAGGGAGATTCTGCGAACGCGCGTTCGAGGTGGTCGATCGTCCGCCCTGCGTCGCCTCGCCAGGCGTAGTAGCTCGCGATGCCCCCAAGAATAATCACCTCGCCAAACACCTGGTCGTACGCCGGCGTGGATGCCGCTGTGCTCAACGAGTCGATCAGGCTCGCAGCGGGGTCCTCGCGCCCGAGTGAATGAAGGCACATCGCTCTTATTGCTGCGTGCCGGCCTAGGTCGAACTGCAAGCACTCTTCGGGTTGCCCAAGTAGGAGGTACGATACTGCTTGCACTGCTTTGGGAAGAAGCAATTCAGGTTCCAGCTCTAGAGCTCTCTGTGCCTCATGAACGGCTAGGTCGTACCTGCGCGCAGCCAAAGCGTCAAGGGCAAAACCGAGGCGGCGTCCTGGTGCGACAGGATCCAGCTCGATCGCCTTCTCGCCCTCCTCGATCGCCTGATCGAACCGATGCTCCCGCGCCAGAAGGTGTCCGTACCAGCCGTGCACGTCCGCCGAGCTGGGTAGAAGCCGGAGGGCAACCTCGAAGTCCCGCTCCACCTCCTGCGTCGGAGCCCAGGCTTTCTCCAGCAGGAAAGCGCGAGCCGCGTATCCCTCCGCAAGCTCGGGATCCAGAGCGATCGCTTTGTCGGCCGCTGCGATTGCCTTACGGTAGGCCGCGTAGTGGTCAAGCCCGCCGCCATAGCCGTATGAGACCCAAAGGCCTGAGGCAGCGGCGACGCCCGCATAGGCCGGTGCGTAGCTGGAGTCTAACGCCAGCGCGCCTTCGAATGCCTCCATGGCTCGGTGCAACGCCTCGCGGGTTCGCCGGTGCAACCAGTACTTGCCTTGTAAGTAGGCCTCATAGGCAGCGGGCTTATCGGTCCGCGACGCTTCGGCGGTGGCACGCAGACCGACGACGGTGGCGACGAGCGCACTACTGACTCCACGGGCGATTTCATCCTGGAGATCGAAGAGGTTCCCAAACGTGCGAGTGTACGACCGGGCCCAGAGGTGGGCATCGGTTTCCGCTTCAATGAGCTGGACCGTTACGCGGGCTTCATCGCCCG
>JBDHKT010000484.1:0-3905 GCA_039586255.1 Gemmatimonadota bacterium
ACTTCGCAAGGATTTCCTAGTGGATGCCGCCGGGCTGTACGAGGCGCGCGCTGTCGGTGCGTCGGCCGCACTGTTGATCACGGCCATCCTCACGCGGGAGGAGCTCGAAAGCATGCTCGGGGCTGCGCGCGAGGTCGATCTGGAGTGTCTCGTGGAAGTGCACGACGAGGGAGAGCTGGGGGCCGCGCTGGAAGCCGGTGCCACGCTCGTCGGCATCAACAACCGCGACCTGCGATCGTTGACGACCGACCTCGGTGTAACCGAGCGGTTGGCGCCTGTGCTTCCGAGGCACGTCACTCTGGTGAGCGAGAGCGGGATAAAGGATGCCGACGACGTGCGACGCGTACGCGACGCGGGCGTCCACGCGATCCTGGTAGGTGAGTCGCTGCTGCGGTTGCCGCCGGCGGAGCGCGGGCGCGGGGTCGCCGAGCTTTCCGGGGTCGGGCGATGATCGTGGGTTCGGGCGCGAGCGGCAGCGCGGATGTGGGCACGCGCGTAAAGATCTGCGGGCTCACGCGGCCCGCCGACGCGGAGTTCGCCGCGCTGCGTGGGGCCGATGCGTTGGGCGTCGTGTTCGCCTCCGGTCCGCGGCAGCTGGACGTCGTGCGCGCTTCCGATGTTCTGGCCGCTGTGCCGCCGGGCGTGCTGCGGGTGGGTGTCTTTGCGGATCACACGCTGGAGTTCATCCACGAGGCCGCGGAGCGATGTCGTCTCGATTGGATCCAGCTTCATGGGCACGAGCCCGCGGAGTTGGCCGCAGCGCTGTCGGCGAAGGTGATCAAGGCGGTCCGCGTGGTCAGCGCCGCGGATCTCGAGCGGGCCCGCGACTACCCCGCGGATGCCTTCCTGCTCGATGCGCCGGCCGCGGACGGCCGGCTGGGCGGCACCGGTGAGGTCTTCAACTGGTCGGAGGCCGAGCAGCTACCGTGGCCGCGGAGCATGGTAATCATCGCCGGCGGCTTGAACCCTGAGAACGTGAGTGCTGCCATCGAGCGACTGCGGCCCGGCGGTGTCGATGTCTCGTCAGGGGTCGAGGCGGCCCCGGGAGTAAAGGACCAGGCGATGACCGCGGCGTTCATCGCGGCGGTGCGTGAAACGGATGCACGGATTGGACGCTGATGACGACGAACCCTGAGATGACTGATAGCGAGCGGCGCGGCTGGTTCGGGGATTACGGCGGACGCTACGTGCCGGAGACGCTGGTCCCGGCACTCGATCAGCTGGAGGAGACGTTCGAGCGGCTGTGGAACGACACCGGCTTCCGGGCAGAGCTCGACGCATTGCTGGCCGCGTACGTCGGGCGGCCCACGCCACTCTACCAGGCGCGCCGCTTCGGCGAGCTGGCGGGCGGCGCCGCGGTGTTCTTGAAGCGAGAGGACCTGGCCCACACCGGCAGCCACAAGCTGAACAACGCGTTGGGACAGGCGTTGCTGGCCCGGACCCTTGGCAAAGGGCGACTGATAGCCGAGACCGGGGCCGGTCAGCACGGTGTTGCCACCGCCACCGTCGCGGCGCTTCTCGGTCTGCCGTGCCAGGTATACATGGGCACCATCGATATGGCGCGACAGCAGCTGAACGTGGTGCGGATGGAGCTGCTGGGAGCCGAGGTGATCCCGGTCGATAGCGGGTCGAGGACACTGAAGGACGCGACGAGCCAGGCGATCCGCGACTGGATGGGCTCGTATCGGGACACCCACTACGTCATCGGCTCCTGCGTCGGACCGCATCCGTATCCGCTCATGGTTCGCAGTTTCCAGAGCGTCATCGGCATCGAGGCGCGGCGGCAGATCCTCGAGGAATGTGGTCGCCTGCCCGACGGTCTGGTCGCCTGTGTGGGTGGCGGTAGCAACGCCATTGGGCTCTTCCACCCATTTATTGACGACGGTGTGCCGATGGTTGGGGTCGAGGCCGGCGGTGAAGGGCTCGGAACACACCGGCACTCCGCTTCGCTGGTCGCCGGCAAGCCGGGCGTACTGCACGGCTCGCGCTCCTACATCCTCCAGGATGACGACGGTCAGGTGGCGCCCACGCACTCGATCGCGGCGGGCCTGGACTATCCGGGCGTCGGGCCGGAGCACGTCTGGCTGCGTGAGACGGGTCGTGCGCGTTACCTGTCGGTCACCGACGATGAGGCGATGGACGCCTACGCGGCCTTGTCGAAGAGTGAAGGCATCATCCCTGCGCTCGAGTCGAGTCATGCGCTGGCCTACGCACTCGAGTGGGGACGCGAACTGGGGCCGGATGGGATGTTGCTCGTGAACCTTTCCGGCAGGGGTGACAAAGATGTCGTGCGGGGCGATGAAGATGTGGCCGGTCGGTGACGATGGAGATGGAGACGGAGATGGAAATGGAGAGGACTGGGTGAGCGGGAAGAGTATTGCGGGGGCGTTTGCGCGGTGTCGCGATGAGGGCAGGGCGATCCCGATCTCGAGACCACCGTAGCGCTCGCCGGGGCTGTGACGGAGGCGGGAGCGGATGTCCTGGAGCTAGGGATTCCATTCAGCGATCCGCTGGCCGACGGTCCGATCATTCAGGCGGCCTACACACGGGCGCTTGCCGGCGGCATCAGCGTGAAGAGGGTTCTGGAGCGTTTGCCGCGTATCGCGGACCAGTCCGGCCTGCCGATCGTGTTGATGACCGCACTCAACCCGGTACTGGCATACGGGCCGGAGGAGTTCTGCAGGGACGCGGCGGCGGCAGGTGCGAGTGGGATCCTGGTGCCCGACTTGTTGCCGGAGGACGGTGCGAGCTTGCGCGCCAGCGCTGCGGCAGCCGGGCTCGATACGATCTACCTCGGAGCGCCGGATACGCCGGACGAGCGGCTGGCTGTCGCGGCGCAGGCGTCGACGGGTTTCTTCTACCTGATCAGCCGCCACGGTGTCACGGGCCCGCAGGGTGGGATCGGCGGTCGGCTGGAGGAGCAGGTGGAGCGGGCGAAGGGTGTTAGCAGTGTACCGGTGGCGGTGGGCTTTGGCGTTACTACGGCGGATGACGCCGAGCGAGTGGCCGAAGTCGCCGACGGCGTCATAGTGGGCAGCGTCCTCGTTCGCGAGGCTGCGGAGGCAGTGACCTGCGAGGCGGCGGTGGAAGCAGTGAAGAGTAGAGCGGAGGAACTGATGCGCGGCATACGCCGGGCAGGAACGGAGCGTAGGGAGGCCAAGACGTGATCGTACTGATGGAAGCGAAGGCTAGCGAAGGCGAGATCGCCGATGTGGTTCAGCGCGTCACACAGGCAGGGTTCAGCGTCCGCCGCTCGGGCATGGAGCGCGTGGTGCTCGGAGTGTCGGGGGCGGGGCGGGCGCCTACGCCCGACTTGCTCGACGGGCTGACCGGAATCGCTGAGATCTCCGTCGATGGACCCGAGTACCGCCTCGTGAGCCGCGCATTTCAAGCTGAGGACTCGCAAATCGATGTAGGTGGCGGCGTCGTGGTCGGCGGCGAGCGATTGGTGGTGATGGCGGGGCCGTGTTCGGTCGAAGATCCCGATACGGTCAATCAGGTGGCTGCCTCGGTCGCTTCGGCCGGCGCGCACATCCTGCGCGGTGGCGCTTACAAGCCGCGGACCAGCCCTTACGCCTTCCAGGGCCTGGGCGAGGAGGGGCTGTACCTGTTGCGCCAGGCGGCCGCAGCGAACGGCCTGCTGACGATCAGCGAGGTCATGGAGCCCTCGCAGATTCCACTCGCCGCGCACTACTGCGACATCATGCAGGTGGGTGCGCGCAACATGCAGAACTTCACCCTGCTCCGTGAGCTCGGCCGCTCGCGTCGACCCGTGATGCTGAAACGCGGACCAGCGGCGACGCTCGAGGAATGGCTCGCGGCTGCCGAGTACATCGCCGCCTGTGGCAATCCCGACATACTGCTCTGCGAGCGCGGCATCCGAACGTTCGAGAGGGCGACACGTA
>JBDHKT010000485.1:0-2415 GCA_039586255.1 Gemmatimonadota bacterium
CGATCGCCGCCGATAAGGAGTTCTCCATGCGGTGCCTGGAGGCGGCGGAGCGGGCGGGCTACGCGCGCGATCTCTGCTCCTACATGCGCAACTACTGGTGCTCGGTCATTCTTGACGAGTACCTCTGGGGCGGCCGCTTCCCGAAACCGGACTTCATCTGGCAGGACCACATCTGTTGCAGTCATGCCAAGTGGTATCAGGTCGTGTGTGACCTCGAGCCGGGTATCCCGAGTTACTGCATCGACGTAGCCGTCGGGCCGGCGGGAGAGCTGAACGACAACAAGCTGGATTACGTGGTCGGCCAGATGCACGATGGCATCGAGTGGCTGGAGAAGGTGACCGGGCGCGAGTACGACGATGAGAAGCTGATAGAGGCGGTGCATAACGAATGCCGTTCGACATCGCTCTGGGCCGAGGTCTGCTGCCTGAACAAGGCGGTACCTGCTCCGCTGGAAGAGAAGACGATGTTCTCGCTCTACGTGCTCGGCACTCTGATGAAGCACAGCAAGGTCGTGGCCGACTACTATCAAGAGCTTCGTGACGAGGTGGTAGAGCGGGTGCAGAGCCAGATTGCCGCAGTCCCCAACGAGCGGTGCCGCCTGATGTCCGACACACAGCCGCCCTGGGGCTTTCTGAGTCTGTTCCGTTACCTCGAGGACTACGGTGCCGTCTCCGTAGGGTCCCTCTACACGTTCGGTCTGATCGGCATGTGGGAGGAGATGTCGGATGGTAGCTGGGGTCCTCGTACGACACCGCAGGAGAGCGGGATCGAGATCAAAGACCGCGACCAGGCACTGCGTATTCTCGCCGAGTGGAACCTCAACAAGCCCGAGTGGCAGCACTTCTATTCACCGCATCTCAAGACCGAGATGATGGTGCGAATCGCCAGGGAGTGGTCGCTGGACGGCGTGCTGCTCCATTACAACCGCGGTTGCGAGGGCCTGAGCCTGGGAATCGCCGAGAACCGCCTGGGTCTGATCGAGGCCGGTTATCCGGTGATGACCTTCGAAGGCAACATGGGGGACGAGCGCGAGTTCGACCTGGCGCGCACCAAGGCGCGCATCGACACCTTCATGGAGACCCTGGGCTACAAGCGGAGCCGAGGAGCCGGGAATCGCTCATGATTACTGCAGGGATCGACATGGGGTCAAAGACCATCAAGGTCGTGATCCTCCGAGACGCGGAAGTGGTAGGCAAGAGTATCGCGTTGGCCGGGTTCGAGAACCGGGAAGCCGCCGAGACAGCGTTCGCCGCGGCACTCGATGATGCCGGCATCAGCATGGACGATGTGGAACACATCGTCGCCACCGGGGCCGGCCACAGCAATGCTCCGTATGCGGAGCGGGACATCTCGGAAGTGGCCAGCGACGTCAGGGCGGCCATCAAGCTCTACCCGGCTGCGCGAACCGTGATCGACGTGGGCGCGGAGGAGGGGAAGGCGATCCGCTGCACCGAGGAAGGCAAAGTGCTGGATTTCGCCCTGAACGAGAAGTGCGCCGCCGGTGCCGGTGCGTTCACCGAGGCGATGAGCCGCGCTCTGGAAGTCGAGATCGAGGCGCTGGGTCAGATGTCGCTCGCCTCGACGACCGCGATCCCGATGAACGCGCAGTGCGCCGTGTTCGCAGAATCGGAGGTCGTGTCGCTGCTGCACGCCAAGGTCGCCAAGGAAGACATCGCCAGGGCGGTGCACGACGCGATAGCGAGCCGCATCGTCTCGCTGGCGCGGAAGATAGGCTTCCAGCCCGACGTGGTTCTCATCGGCGGAGTGGCTCACAACGTGGGCTTCGTCGATTCGCTGCAACGGGCTCTCGAATGCGAGGTCGTCATACCGGATGACCCCGAGTACATGGGGGCCTTGGGCGCCGCCTTGGCGGCGGCTGAAGACTGAGTGGGCCACGCGGGTAAGGGGATGTGATCAATGACTGAGTTCTGGCGCTGGAAGGAATACCGCTGGCACGACGAGGACAGTGACTGGCGCGACGGTGAGCTGATCACCGCCGGGGTGGACGTGGGCTCCGTCTCTTCCCAGGCGGTCGTCATGGTGGACGGCGAGCTGTACGCCTTCTCCAACATGCGGACCGGTTCTGACAGCCCCGAGAGCGCGCGCAAGGCGATGGACTGGGCGATGGAGGGGACGGGCCTGACGCTGGACGACATCGGGTTCGTGGTGGGGACGGGCTACGGCCGGGTCAACGTGCCGTTCTCGGACAAGGCCATTACCGAGATAGCCTGCCACGCCCGCGGTGCCAACTACATGT
The DNA here is from genome assembly GCA_039586255.1 of Gemmatimonadota bacterium. GTDB lineage: Bacteria > Gemmatimonadota > Gemmatimonadetes > Palauibacterales > KS3-K002. The sequence continues at coordinate 2,259 of JBDHKT010000485.1, forward strand.
ACGGCCCGGGTGTGCGGACCGTCCTCGACATGGGCGGCCAGGACTGCAAGGTCATACGCTGCGACGAACGGGGGAAGGTGAGCGCGTTCGTCATGAACGACAAGTGCGCGGCCGGCACGGGGCGTGGCATGGAAGTGTTCGCCGACCTGCTGGCGAT
>JBDHKT010000486.1:0-3353 GCA_039586255.1 Gemmatimonadota bacterium
GTGATGAGGCTGACTACAACATCGGGGTCGTAGCGGCCGTGGACGAAGTCATTCGCATCTCCCGGGAGGCGGGTCTGCCGGGAATCGTAACGCACATCAAGGCGCTAGGTCCCAGAGTCTGGGGGTACTTCATGGCGCTCGTGCAGCGCATCGAGCGCGCCCGGGAGGAAGGCGTCGAAGTCTACGCCGACCAGTACCCCTACATGGCCTCCGCCACGAGCGTCACCGGTGCACTAGTCCCTCGCTGGGCGCTGGTGGGAGGCAGGGAGGAGCTGATTCGCCGGATCAACGACCCCCGCGAAAGGGCTCGCCTCCGGGCGGACATGCTGGAGAATCTGGATCGGCGGGGCGGGGCCGCGCGTCTCCAGTTTCGCCGCTACGCGCCGGACCCGTCGATCGAAGGGAGGACGCTGGAGGCGGTAGCCGAGGCGCGGGGGCTGGATGCGATCGATCTGGCGATGGAGATGCTCGAGCTGGGCCGCGCCCGGCTCGTGTCTTTCAACATGAACGAAGCGGACGTCGAGACTCTCATGTGCCAGCCCTGGACCATGACTGCATCGGACGGCGAGCTCGTGCCCATGAACGAGGGAGTACCGCATCCGCGAAGCTATGGGACCTTTCCTCGCAAGATCCGTTTATACGCCCGGGAGAAAGGTGTGATCGATCTCCCGACCGCGGTCCGCAGCATGACTTCGTTGCCCGCCAACGTCTTCGGGATGAGCGGCCGAGGCATTCTCAGGCCCGGCGCGGTTGCCGACATCGTCTTGTTCGACCTCGACCAACTGGAGGACGTGGCCACATATGAGCGTCCGCACCAACTCGCTCAGGGGATGGTCCACGTGCTAGTCAACGGACGATTCGCAATCGAGGACGGAGAATTCACCGAACGGTTGCACGGAAGAATACTCTCCCGTCGACCCAACTGATGGGTCCGTAAGCCCACAGGGGGGTCCGCGCAGCCCCGCCACGCTTAGGAGCCCTCGGCTCCCAAATTCCAATGCCGGTCAGCCGCCGCATGCGGCAGCCCGGCGTCTTCAAGGTCGCCGTCCACGCCGTGACTCGACCCGCCCACGGGAACCGGGTTCATCAAGACAGGGTTGTACGAGTACGTCGGTGCGGCTACAGCGCTTGCAGCCTGCGCCCCGCCCAGCACACATGACGAGTCCACTCCCGCGCCTGCGGTCGAGGATGGCATGACACTTCACGTCGCGAACAACAACGTCCTTGACATGCGCGTCTTCGTCGTTCGAGACGGCTACCGCTATCGGCTCGGCAACGTGTCAAGCATGACGGCGCGGGCTTTCCAGATCACCCCTAAGATGCTCGGTGGGGCGCAACAGCTTCGGCTCCTGGCCGATCCCATCGGATCCAGGGACGCGTTCAGCACGGAGACGATTCCAATTCAGGCAGGTGCGACGATTGACTGGCAGGTGGAGCGCGACCCCCGGTTCTCGACCGTCACTCTCCGATAGTGCGTGGCGTCACGGGCACCTGGCGGGCGCGGTTACCCATGCAGCGACAGCGTGCTGCGCTCTGCTATGTCCCTCCCGCCAGCTGCTTCCGGGAATCAGCCGCGAAATCGCAACTGATGGGTATTGGCAGTCACGCTGAGCACCAACCCGTCCCCAGGGCTGACACGAATGAATTCTGTGGTGAGCTCGCCACCTCCAATGAAATCGATAACGAATCGTACTCGCGTCGGCTCGACGCGGAAACTTAACGTTCTCCTACCGTTGCCCGGAACGTTTCCAAGACGTTGACGCGTAGTGCGGCCAGCCTCCACCATGTAGACCCGCGCGTCGTAGAAGTTCTGATTCTGTACCTCGATCGTGACCTGTGGACGCGTCTCGCTATCCGCCGCGCCTTCGTCGGCCGCCTGGTGCGTGCCGCAGGCTGCTATCATCAGGGCCAGGGCGCCGACGGCGCAAGGCTTCACTGATTCGTTCATGGCGGTGATCCTTCTTGGCAAGGAGTGCTACGCCAGTTGTCGTCCCCCGTCATACCCCAAGGAGTCACCTCCAAACTCGCCGTTCAACAGGCAGCGCGCTACCCCGCGGCGTCACGGCGACTTCGAGAGGACAACGGAGACGATTACGCCGCCGATGGCCTCCTCTCCGCTCAGCCGCGAGGCGGCCACGCTGAAGGTCACGTCTCGCAGGAACGTGGCAGCACCGTGATGGAGCTTGAGGTCCGTTCCGATCATCTCCCAGGTGCCGCTCAGGTCCTCATCAAAATCGGAACCGCCCTCTCCGCCCCCGGGGAAGAACAACCGGCCCGCCGTGATCCCATCGCTACCCAGGGTCAATGTGATCCAGGCACCGCGGGCCAGCCAGTCCGTCGTGACCCCGGCTTCCTCCATGGTGAAGGTCGTCGCCCGGTATGTTCCGGCCACGGCCGCCATGCCCGGCGACGCCACGGTTCCCGGCCGTAGCACCTGGAAGACGGCCTCGCTTTCCGTCAGGAGACCCACCTCGTACCGCGCGTCGTTCAGGAGGTAGACGAACAGCTTGGGATTCCTCTGGGGCTCCACGAGCACCCAGCGAGCGTCGAAGTCACCGACCAGCGAGGCGTACGTGTCGACGGCGCTTCCTTCGCGGCAGGGGTACGCGTCACACGTCCACTCCGTGGCCAGATCCGTCGACAGGTAGGCGTACTTCCAGTAGAGCCCGCGGTCGTGGACGTACTGGAAGATGGGATCCATGCCCCCCAGGTAATGGTTCACGCGGTTCCGAGCGAACAGTGGTCCGAAGTTGTCCCAGTGGGCATGGAAGACCACGTCGCCTGGCTCGCTGTGGTCAGCGAGCCAGGTCGCGACCTCCTGTAGATGATCCGGCGCGACAGCGTTGAGGCGCACGTTCACCCGGTGTTCATGCAGAATCCACGGGGTGACTAGCAGCGTGATCAGGGTCAGGACCATCACAATCGTTCGCCGCAACACAGGCTCGCCCAAGAGGTAGGTCGCGACGAGGGGTACGGTGACGAGGCCGAACGCCGCCCACTCCACCAGGGCACGGCCTGCCGCGACCATGGTCAGGCAGAGGAACCCCGCGGAGAGGAGGAAGCTGCCCCAGAGCAGGGTACGCTCGGGCGCCGGCATCGCGCGGAGGACGCTGCGCTTCCTGGCAAGGCTCCAGACAAGGACCACGACGGCTCCGGCCCACAGGGGTAGCAGATACCACGCGGTCCAGCCGAACGCCACGATCGGGAGGGGACGGAGCTCCTGGGCGAACGCCAGGGGTAGATCGGCTGCCCTCTCCCGGAAGAGCTGAAAGACCTGAATGTCCGCCAGCCTCGCAGCGGCGAGAGGGTGCGGGCGAAGAAACCAACCCAAGAGCGAGCCGGCCACGACGCCC
>JBDHKT010000487.1:0-2412 GCA_039586255.1 Gemmatimonadota bacterium
CGCCGAGACCGCCAGGTCGCCCTCCGTCCAGCTCCCGTCAGGGCCCTGTTTCGCCCGCAGGTCGCCCCGCAGGTGCCACGCCAGCTCCGGCGCCCCACGGCCGCTGTCGCGCCGGGCCAGATAGCCGAAGAAGTCGCGCCGCTCACCCAGCCAGCCCCGGCCCCGGTCCACCGCGTCCTGTACTGCCCGCGGCGTAACCTCCCCCTTAGCGGCTTTCACCTGGGGGGGCACCTTGGCCCGGGGGGCCGCCTTGGCCCGGGGGGCCGCCTTGGCCCGGGGGGCCACCTTGGCCCGGGGGGCCACCTTGGCCTTCGCCTTGGGCTTGGGCTTGGGCTTGGGCCTGGGCTTGGCCTTTGCCCTGGGCTTGGCTTTCGCTCCGGGCTTGGGCTTGGCCTTCTTCTTTATCCCGGAACCCTTCTTCGTCGCGCTAGCCTTCTTGGTCTTGGCCAACGGGTCCTCCCTCCCGGTCGTCAAGACGTCAGGAACGCCGTAGATTATCACGTCAACCGACTCCACGCGAGTGGCAAGCACAGATTGACCCCTAACACGGTAAGCCATGTTACGATCCGAGGTGATCTCGACGGGCTACTATGTGCCCGAACGTGTGATAACTAACGAACATCTTGCCCAGTGGATGGATACCAGCGACGAATGGATCCTCCAGCGCTCGGGGATCGCCGAGCGCCGCTGGGTGGAGGGCGGGACGGGTAGCTCGGACCTGGCGAAGGAGGCGGCGGAGCGGGCGCTGGCGGGTGCGGGCCTCGAGGCCGGTGATCTGGACTGCATCATCGTGGCGACGCTGAGCCCTGACGTCTACTTCCCGGGCTCGGGCGTATTCCTGCAGCGGAAGCTGGGTATCAAGAACGTCCCCTGCCTGGACGTGCGGAATCAGTGCAGCGGGTTCATCTACGGGCTGTCGATAGCCGACGCGTGGATCCGCGCGGGGGTATACAAGCGAATACTGTTGGTGGGTACGGAGGTTCAGTCGACGGGGCTGATACTGTCGACGGCCGGTCGGGACACTGCGGTGCTGTTCGGCGACGGTGCGGGTGCGGCGATCCTCGGGCCGACGGAGGATGGCGATCGGGGTGTCCTGTCGGTGAACATCCATGCCGACGGTCGGCACGCCGAGAAGCTGTGGATGGAGGCGCCGGGCTCGCGCTACAAGCCGTGGCTGGTGCCGGAGCACATCGAGAAAGGTCTGACGCGGCCGATGATGGAGGGGCGCGAGGTGTTCAAGCACGCCGCGGTGAAGATGCCGGCGGCGGTGAAGGAGGCGCTGGAGGATTCGGGGCTGAGCCTGGACGACATCGACTACGTGATCCCGCACCAGGCCAACCAGCGGATCACCCAGGCGGTGCAGAAGTCTCTGCGCCTGCCCGACGAGAAGGTGATCAGCAACATCCACAAATACGGGAACACCACGGCGGCGAGCATCCCCATCGCGCTGCACGAGGCGGTGGAGGACGGGCGGATCAAGCGGGGCAGTTTGGTGTGTTTGACGGCGTTCGGGAGCGGCTTCACGTGGGGGGCGGCTCTTATCAGATGGTAGCCGGTACGTCGGTACGCCGGTAGGATCGCCGGTCCGACGCACCGACGCACCGAACCCACGGAGGCTCCATGAACAAACTGACGGCTGCGCTCGCTCTGGCTCTCGCCCTCGGCACGGGCCCCGCCAACTGCCTCGCCCAGATCCCGACGAGAGTCACCGTCCGCGTGGTCGCTCGTGACGCGAAGGTCATCGGCAGCGAGGTCGGCGGGGCGCGAGTGACCGTCGTGAACGCCGGGACCGGTGAGATCCTCGCCGAGGGGCTGCACGAGGGTGGCACGGGTGACACGCAGCTCATCATGCGCACGGCGCACGCCCGCGACATGACGGTCTACGATACCGAGGGGACCGCCGGCTTCCTCGCCGAGCTCGACATCGCCGAACCGACGATCGTGGTCATCTCGGCGGCCGGCCCGCAGGGCTACCCGCAGGCGATCCAGACCGCCAGCAAGCAGATGCTGGTCGTGCCCGGCCGGCATGTGGAGGGCGACGGCGTCGTCCTCGAGCTCCACGGCTTCATCGTCGAGATCCTGAGCCCCGAGCCGCTGACGCCGGTTGGCGACGCCTTCGATGTGAGCGTGCGCGTCCGCCATATGTGCGGCTGTGTTATCGAGGCCGGGGGATTGTGGGACGCGGACAAGAAGCAGTTCGTGGCCCGGCTCAAGGCCGACGGCGAGGTCGTGTCGAGCACGGAGCTCGAGTACGCGGGCCAGACCAGCATGTTCAGGGGGCGGCTTGCCGTCCCGGAGTCGGCCCGGGGGCGGGATATGACGCTGGAGGTGCTGGTCTCGGAAGCGGGTAAGGGTAACTTCGGCAGACACGAGATTCCGGTGGCCGGTGGCCGGTAGCCGGTAACTTGGAAC
>JBDHKT010000488.1:0-2410 GCA_039586255.1 Gemmatimonadota bacterium
CAGGGTGGGGCCGACGAAGCTGAGCGGGCGGTGAAGGTCTCCGACGCCCCGTAGAGTTGCCGGCGTGCGCGGCGGCCCGGGCTACGGGTCGCCGCCTTGACACCCATCTTGCGGGGGTGCATCGTGGCGTGCGGGCAACCTCCACAAGGCATGTTCTATGGGCATCTTCGCGAGCATCCGTGAACGTCGCGTGCTGCAGTGGCTGGGCGGTTATATGGCTGCCGGTTTCTTGGCACTCGAAGGCGTTGACCAGCTCGTCGGTTACGCCATCATCCCCGAGCTGAGCTACAAGATCGCGCTGGTCTTCTACCTGGCCGGCATGCCCGCTGCCTTCATCCTCGCCTGGTTCCACGGGAAGAAGGGACCGCAGAAGCCGCCGGCGGCGGAGATCTGGCTGCTGAGCGCAGTTGCCGTGGTCGCGCTGGGGTCCACCTGGCTTGTCGTTCAGAACTACTTGACGACCCGCGCGCGCGACCTGGAGGCGGCGGATCTCGGCTTCGATCCGCAGCGGATCGCGGTCCTCTACTTCGACGATCTGAGCCCGGGTCAAGAGCTCGGCTACTTGGCCGACGGGCTCAGCGAGGCGCTGATCGATGTGCTGTCCGAGGTCCGTGCCCTGGACGTTATCTCGCGAAACGGCGTCGCCCCGTACCGGGGTACCGAAGTCGCGCCTGACAGCATCGCCCGGGTTCTCGGGACGGGCAGCCTGATAGACGGGAGCGTCGAGAGCGTCGGCGATGAGCTGCGCGTGACGGCGCGGCTCGTGGACGGCATCAGCGGGGCCGATTTGGAGCGAACGACCTTCAACCTACCCGCCGGTGAGCTCCTGGCCGCCCGCGACTCGGTGGCTCAGCGCGTGGGTCGCTTCCTTCGGCAGCAACTGGGCGAGGAGGTCCGGCTGCGCGAGCGTCGGGCGGGCACGACCAGCGTGGAAGCCTGGGCTCTGGTCCAACGGGCCGAACGACTCCGCAAGGAGGCCGAGGGGCAGCTGCGCGATGACCGCGTGCTCGAGGCGGCGGATAATTTCGAGGGGGCTGATTCGCTTCTCGCGCTCGCGGAGGCGGCCGACCGAGAATGGGTCGAGCCGATCGTTCTTCGGGCCCACACCGCGTTTCGCCGCTCGCGGACGGCTAGATACCTCGATGACACGAGGACGGTGCTCGACCAGATCGAGACCGGCCTCGCCCATGCCGATCGCGCGTTGGAGATCGAGCCTAGCAATGCCCGAGCGCTCGAGTACCGGGGGACGCTCAAGTACTGGCACTGGCTAATCGGATTGACGCCCGATCCGGCGGAGAGCGACCGGCTCTTCGGCGAGGCTCGGGAAGATTTCGAGGCCGCGGTGCGAGCGGATCCGACCCTGGCAACCGCGCACAGCTGGCTCAGCCACCTCTACATCAACACGGAGGATCAGGTCGCCGTGGTGCTGGCCGCTCGCCGGGCCTACGAGGAGGACGCGTATCTCGGCGACGCGGATCAGGTCCTCTTGCGGCTATTCTGGGGCCACTACAACCTGGCGCAGTTCACCGAAGCGCAACGTTGGTCTGATGAGGGCCTGCGAAGGTTCCCGAACGACTACCTGTTCTTGGATACCCAGCTCTGGATGATGATCACGGAGCGGGCCGAGCCCGATGTAGATAGCGCCTGGCAGATGGGGGCGAGGCTGGAGGCCGCAACGCCCGAGGATCGCAGGCCGTTCTATCGGCGTCGCGCCGAGTTGCTCGTCGCAGGCGTCATCGGTCGGGCCGGCGATATGGACAGTGCGCGTGCGGTTTTGGCGCGACCGGGCGTCGATCCCGAGATCGATCCGCACCGTAACCTGGTGTTCGACGAAGCGGTGGTCCGCACGCAGATCGGCGATCACGATGGGGCGATCGAGCTTCTCAGAGAGTACGTGGCCGCGAATCCGGGGGCGTTCCAACAAGGGGAGGAGCTGGACTGGCTGTGGCAGCCTCTGAGGGGCCACCCTGATTTCCAGGCCCTGGTGGCATCTTCCCGATGAAAGTGTTACGCTGAATTCTTGAATCTCAGAGTAAACACCTGACGTTTGTCGCGCTCGCGCAACAGGTGCTTTTACCAGGCCCTAAGTGAGTGCGCTATCTCGTGGGCTGGCCGCCGGTGAGTCAGCTCGCAGGAATCCCGCCACACATTCAGTTCTTGCGTTGATCGCAGGTATTACATTCTCGTGCCCAAATCCAATCGATAGGAGGCCCCAGCCATGAAGCGAATCGCAGCCCTTTGCCTCAGCGCGGCGGTGCTCGTCGCATGTCAGGACTCAGAACCCACGCGGCCGCCCGAGCTGGGGTCCGTCAGTTTCGCGATCTCTGACGGCGCCTCCGGCGGCAACTCCGAGTTCTTCTTCTTCCCACCTCTGGCAGATAATCCCAGAGGGCATGCTAACTTCGATGAC
>JBDHKT010000489.1:0-2408 GCA_039586255.1 Gemmatimonadota bacterium
AAAGCGAATCGGTGCCATCATCGCCGTGGAGCGCGAAGTGGGGCTGGAGGAGTACGCACGCAGGGGCTCGCCGGTCCATGCACCGGTCAGCGCCGAGCTGCTCGAGGCGGTTTTCACCCGCTACGGCCCGCTCCACGACGGCGCCGTCATCGTCCGTGGCGAGTCGATTCTTGCCGCCCGCTGTATTCTGCCGCTTACCCAGTTCCCCGTGACCGACCGGAGCCTGGGGACCCGACACCGCGCCGCGATCGGTCTCTCTGAGGAGACCGACGCCGTAGTGATCGTCGTCTCGGAGGAGACCGGTGCCATCTCTCTGGCCCAACGCGGCCGTCTGGAACGGGGTGTTACGGGCGAGCGGTTGCGGGAAGCGCTCGGAGCGAAGCCCGCGGGTCGCGCCCAGCTGACCCCCTCCCAGCCGGGCGCAGCGGCCCAGCCGGGCCAGGCTCAGGCTGGGGAGCTGACTCTCGTTGACAGACGCTCTCCGGGATCTTAGTCTTCCCCCAAGAACTAGCCACCACAGCCAACTTCAGAACCGGCAACAGCGAGGGTCGCTTTGCAGACCGAAGCCCAATATGCTCTGCTAGAGCTGTTCAGGGACGGCGGCTTCATGATGTATTTCCTGGTGCTGGCGTCGCTGCTGGCGCTGGGCGTCATCATCGCCAAGGCCTACATCCTCTTTGTCGCGCACCGAGACAGCAGGAGGCTGCTGGAACAGATCGGAACCGCTCCGAAGGGTGTGGAGGGCACGATTGACCTTGCCGATGAGACACAGGGGCCGGTGGCCGCCATCCTCTCCTCCGGGTTGCGCCGTGTTCGCGAACGCGGCCATAGCGATGCGGACATCGAGAAAGCTGTCACCACAACGGGCTCGATAGAGCTCGGCTTCCTCGAGCGCGGCCTGGTAGTCCTCGCGACAGTGGCCAACGTAGCCCCGATGATGGGTTTTCTGGGGACGGTAGTCGGAATGATTGCGGCGTTCGGGGCCGTGGCCGAGGCGGGCCAGATCGAGGCCTCATTGGTCGCCGGCGGCATCAAGGTGGCTCTGATCACCACAGCCACCGGTCTCACGATCGCGATCCCGGTGAACATAGCCTACAACTTCTTCGTGACCCGGATCGACCGCCTGATCATCGATATGGAACGTGGAGCGGAGGCGGTGCTGGATATGTCGGCGCCCCCGCCCGCTCACCGAACGAGCTAGAGGTTGCTGGTATGGCTCTGCTCAAGAGAAAAAGCAAGGTAAGCGACGAGATCCCCACCGCATCGATGGCGGATATCGCCTTCCTGCTCCTCATATTCTTCCTCACTACTACGGTGTTCGAGGAGGAGAAGGGGCTGCCCATCGTACTACCGGAAGCCTCGGCGATGGAGCAGGCGGTATCGCAGAGGAACATCATTCACTTCCTGGTGCAGGAAGACGGTGCGGTCGTGATCCGGCGCGGCGAAAGCCAGGCCGAGCAGGTGGTCTCCTACAGTGAGATCGAAGGGATCATGCGGCAGGAAATCGCCAATAACCCCAGTATCATCGCGGCGGTGAAGACCGACCCCAACTCACCATACCGGCACATGATCAATGTCCTCGATGAGCTGCAAGCGGCGAATGCGGAACGCGTATCGCTTCAGCTCTGGGAGAGGTGACGACGATGGCTAGGAAGGGCGGCGGATTCGAGAGGAAGTCGAAGGCGGCGAGCGAGATTCCAACCGCCTCGATGGCCGATATCGCTTTCCTGCTCCTCATCTTCTTCATGGTGTCGACCACGTTCCGACGTGAGCAGCCACGCCACCTGGCGTTCCCCACGGCGGAAAAGACCCAGAAGATGGATGAGAAGCGCAAGAACATCCTGCACATCTGGATCGAACCCAGCGGCGAGGTGTATATTAATGATGCCAGGGTCCCGATGGAACAGGTCGGTGAGGTGGTGCTGCCACTATACCGGGCGAGCGAGCGAGCACTGCTTGTCTCGATCCGCGGTGACAGAGATGTTCCGTACCGCTTCATCAACTCGGTGACCGAGGAACTGCGGTCGGCCAATGCGGTCCGTGTGTTCTTCCACACGGACAAGGAGAGTCGATTGACGCGGGCAAGGAGGTAGGAGGTAATGACAGTCGAGACAGGGACCTCTAGCAGGCAACTTTATAGCCAGACGGCGAACGACCGGTTCAAGAAGTCGTCGAACCAGTGGTTCTTCGGCAGCATCGTCGTGGCCACGGCCCTCCACTTCGGGCTCTTTCAGTTCTTCCCCGAGCTGACGGCGTCGGATGTGAGCTTCGGAGTCAACGAGTTCGAGGCGATCGAGCTGCCGCCGGAGGTGGATATCCCGCCGCCGCCCGAGCAGATCTCGCGGCCCGCCGTGCCGGTGGTCGCCGCCACCGAGCTCGAGGAAGACATCACGATCGCGCCGACGACC
>JBDHKT010000490.1:0-2398 GCA_039586255.1 Gemmatimonadota bacterium
ACCACATTTTCAGCGACCTGCTAATTGAACAATAGAATACTCGGTTGAAGAACCGACCTCCGGGCTACCGCTAATCGTTAGCGGGGGGCTCCGTCGCCGGGCCTGCCCCACGGCGTGGCAGATCGTCCCTGAGCCACCCGCCCGGCCCTCTGGTACTGGCACCGTCGACCCCGTTAAGTTAGTGGGGCTGGACCGCTTAGCGGGCCGGGACGGGCCCGCCGAGCCCGGGCACGAGTTATGCTTTTATTAGTTGAGCCATCGCATGCCCATCGCGCAACCAGCGGCCTATAACAGGGCCGATCCGCTCGTCGGGTCCCGAGGCGAGCGATTCGTAGAGGGCGGCTGCCAAAGGAGGCAATGATGTCGCTAAAGGACAAACTCGGAGAGAAGATCGATGCTTGGCGCCCGAGGACGACCAAGCTGCTCAAGGAGCACGGTGCCGTAAAGATCAGCGACGTGACGATCGCGCAGGCGATCGGTGGCGCCCGCGGCGTTCGCTGTCTGGTCACCGACATCTCGTACCTCGACCCCAACGAGGGCATCCGCTTCCGCGGCCACACGATCCCGGAGACGCTGGAGGCGCTGCCCAAGGTCCCCGGCGCCGAGATGCCGTACGTCGAGGGCCACATCTGGCTGTTGCTGACCGGCGACGTCCCGACCGAGAACGAGGTCAAGGAGTTAGCCAAGGACCTGCAGAAGCGGGCCAAGGTACCCGGCTACGTCTGGGATGTGCTGCGCGCCTTGCCGAAGGACGCGCACCCGATGGCGATGTTCTCGACGGCGATCGTGGCGATGGAGGGTGAGTCGGCCTACCGGAAGGCGTACGAGGGCGGCCTGGGCAAGATGGACCACTGGCAGCCGACGCTGGAGGACGCGCTGAACATGTGGGCCATGCTGCCGCATATCGGTGCCTTCATCTACCGCCTGAAGTACAAGGACGACAAGCAGATCGATCCGGATCCCAAGCTCGACCTGGGCGGCAACTTCGCCCACATGATGGGTATCGAGCAGCCGTACGACGAAGTGGCGCGGCTGTACTTCATCCTCCACTCGGACCACGAGAGCGGGAACGTCAGCGCGCACGCCGGGCATCTCATCGGCAGCGCGTTGTCCGACCCGTACTACGCGATCTCCGGCATGGTCAACGGACTGGCCGGCCCGCTGCACGGTCTGGCGAACCAGGAGGTACTGCGCTGGATCCAGGGCGTGATGGATCAGATGGGTGGAAAGATCCCCAGCGAGGAGGAGATGAAGGAGTTCGTGTGGAAGACGCTGAAATCGGGCCAGGTGGTCCCGGGCTTCGGTCATGCAGTGCTGCGCAAGACCGACCCGCGCTACGCCGAGCAGCGCAACTTCTGCCTCAAGCACCTGCCGGACGACCCGATCTTCAAGTACGTGGACGTGCTGTACAAGGTCGTGCCGCCGATCCTCGAGGAGCAGGGCAAGGCGAAGAACCCGTGGCCGAACGTGGACGCGCAGTCGGGCGTGATCCAGTGGTACTACGGCCTGCGGGAATACGACTTCTACACCGTGCTGTTCGCTATCGGCCGCGCGCTGGGCGTGCTGTCGAACATCGTGTGGGACCGTGCGCTCGGTTATCCGATCGAGCGGCCGAAGTCGTTGACCACCGCGATGCTGGCGGACGCTGCAGCCGGCAAGTAGTCAGCTGCCGGAAGTGGGTATGGCAAAGGGATGCCTTCGGGCATCCCTTTTGTCTTATGCGTGCCGGCGCGGCGCTCTTCTACTCGGACACCTCGAACCACTCGGAATCGCCCAACCCCGGCTCCTTCTTGATCACCTGCTGCAGCGCATCGATGACCCGGGCCTCGAACCAGACGTCCCGCTGCTCCGCCAGTTGGTCGAGTGCCTCCTTCGTCGAGAACGCCTGCCGGTGCGGCCGCACCTCGGTCAGCGAAGCGAAATGCTCGGCGAGCCCGAGGATCTGCGAGGCGAGCGGGATCTCTCTCAGGCCTTCGGGATAGCCGGAGCCGTCCAGCCGCTCGTGATGCTGGCCGATATAGCTCACCGATCGTGCCAGCTGGGGTAGCGGCTTCAGGATGTCGACGCCGAGCTCGACGTGCTCCTGCACGCTGCGGTACTCTTCTTCGCTCAGCGCGCTCTGCTTGTGAGTGATCGAGTCGGAGATCGCGATCATGCCGAGGTCGTGCAGCAGGCCGGCGGTGCGCAGGTCATCGACGTCCCGATCCTCGAAGCCCATGTGGATCGACATCTTCGAGCACAGCCGCGCCACCCGCTCGCTGTGACCCTTGAGGTACTGGTCCTTCGCCTCCATGGCGCGCACCAGCGTCGAGAGCGTGGCGATCATGACGATCTCGAGCTGCCGCGCCTGACGCTGCACTTCCTCGGTGCGCCGCCCCACCTCTTCTCGCAGCCAGAC
>JBDHKT010000491.1:0-2397 GCA_039586255.1 Gemmatimonadota bacterium
GCGCTGAAGGAGGAGGGTTACCGGGTCATCCTGGTGAACTCGAACCCGGCGACGATCATGACCGACCCGGACCTGGCGGACGCGACCTACATCGAGCCGCTGACGCCCGAGTGGGTGGAGCGGGTGATCGAGGCCGAACGGCCCGACGCGCTGCTTCCCACCATGGGCGGCCAGGTAGGGCTCAACGTCTCCCTCGAGCTTTACGACTCCGGGACACTGGAGAAGTACGGGGTCGAGCTGATCGGGGCCGACGCCCGGGCAATCCGGCTCGCGGAAGATCGCGAGCAGTTCGCGTCGGCGATGCGCCGCATCGGCCTCGAGGTTCCCCACGGCGGCTTCGCCCACTCGCTGGACGAAGCGCTGGCGGTTGCCGAGGAAACGGCTTTCCCGGCGATCATCCGCCCTTCGTTCACCCTGGGCGGCACTGGGGGTGGGATCGCCTACAATCGCGAGGAGTTCGAGCAGGCCGCGCGGACGGGCCTCGAGGCTTCGCCGATCGGCGAGATCCTGATCGACAAGAGCGTTATCGGCTGGAAGGAATACGAGCTCGAGGTGATGCGCGATCATGCCGATAACGTCGTCATCGTCTGCTCGATCGAGAACTTCGACGCGATGGGCGTGCACACCGGAGACTCGATCACGGTGGCGCCCGCCATGACGCTCTCGGATGCAGAGTACCAGGTGATGCGGGACGCGGCGATCGCCTGTATCCGCGAGATCGGAGTCGCCGCCGGCGGCTGCAACATCCAATTCGCCGTGGACCCGGCGACCGGCGAAATGCTGGTCATCGAGATGAACCCGCGGGTCTCACGTTCCTCGGCGCTGGCCTCCAAAGCCACGGGTTTCCCCATCGCGCGGATCGGCACCAAGGTTGCCGTCGGCTATCGGTTGGACGAACTGCCGAACGCCATCACCAAGGAGACGCCTGCCTCGTTCGAGCCGGTCCTCGACTACGTCGTGGTCAAAGTACCTCGCTTCGCCTTCGAGAAGTTCCCGAGCGCCGATCCGACCCTCGGCGTGCAGATGAAGGCGGTCGGCGAAGTAATGGCCATCGGCCGCACGTTCAAGGAAGCCTGGATGAAGGGCTTCGCTTCGTTGGAGAACGGCCGCGCCGGCTGGGAGTGCGGCCAAACGCTAGGGGACGACGGCCTCACCGCCGATGACGACGGGATCCTGCTGGCCGCGCTGCGCCGACCGACGGCGGATCGTCCGTTCCAGATCAAGCGCGCGCTGGCCAACGGGCTGAGCGTCGAGCAGGTCAGCGAGGTCAGCCACATCGATCCGTGGTTCATCGAGCAGCTGAACGAGATCGTGACGGCGGAGGCCTGGTACGTATCGCTGGCCGAGCCGACGCGCGAGGCGACCTGGGAGATGAAACGTCTCGGCTTCGGCGACGAATTGCTGGGCAAGCTCCGGAATGAGACCAGTGCCGATGTGCGGGAGCGGCGCTGGGGCTGGGAGATTCACCCGTCATATAAGATGGTCGACACGTGCGCAGGCGAGTTCCCGGCGGCGACTCCTTATCTGTACAGCACATACGAGGAGGAGAACGAGTCGATCCGCAGCGAGCGCCGCAAGGTGGTGGTGCTGGGGAGCGGGCCCAACCGCATCGGACAGGGCGTCGAGTTTGATTACTGTTGTGTCTCCGCGGCGTTCGCCCTGGCGGAAGAGGGCTACGAGACGATAATGGTGAACTCGAACCCCGAGACCGTCTCCACCGACTTTGATGTCAGCGACAAACTTTACTTCGAGCCTCTCACCCTGGAGAACGTGCTCGAGATCGTGCACCTCGAGCAACCGGAGGGGGTCGTGGTGCAGATGGGCGGCCAGACGCCGCTTAAACTGGCATCGAAGCTGCGCGACAAGGGTGTCTCGATACTCGGCACGACGGTGGATGCCATCGACCGGGCCGAGGACCGCGAGCGCTTCGAGGCGCTCGCCCGCGAGCTCGAGATCGACCAGCCGCCGAACGGGCTGGCGGTCAGCGAGGCTCAGGCCATCGAAGTGGCGCGGCGCATCGGCTATCCCGTACTCGTCCGTCCCAGCTACGTCCTCGGCGGTCGCGCCATGGAGATCGTCTACGACGACGAGTCGTTGGAGGACTACTTCGAGCGGGCGGTCCGGGCATCGCCGGAACACCCGGTCCTTATCGACAGCTTCCTCGAGGACGCTTTTGAAGCCGATGTCGACGCGGTCGCCGACGGTGAAGACGTCTTCGTCGGCGGTGTGATGCAGCACATCGAAGATGCCGGCATCCACTCCGGTGACTCGGCCTGCGTGGTCCCTCCCTACCTGCTGCGCGACGAGCACGTGGAGACGATGAAGCAGCACACGCGAGCGCTGGCGCGGGCGCTGGGCGTGGTCGGCTTGATCAACGTGCAGTTCGCGGTAAAGGAC
>JBDHKT010000492.1:0-2392 GCA_039586255.1 Gemmatimonadota bacterium
GGTGTATTTCCGGAGCGGGGTGGCAAAGCTGAAGCTGGCGCTTGCGAAAGGTAAGAGGTTCAAAGATAGGCGGGAGGACATCAAGCGGCGTGAGGCGGATCGGGAGATCGGACGTGCGCGGAAGAATCGCTAGCGCGGCCCTGGTGGCGTTGCTGGCGGGCACCCTCGGCTGGGGGACCCCCGTGCTGGAGCGTCTCGTCGTCGTCAGGGACGGGTCGTCCTTTTCGGTGCCCGTGGAAGAAGAGCGTGGCTACCCCGCAGCCAGTGCGGACTCGCTTGCGGATGCGCACGGCTACGTTCACGCCGGGAGTGTCATCCGGATGGACGGCGAAGCGGTCCGCTTCACCGCCGGTTCGCCTTACTTCGTCGTCGGCGAGGAGATCTACCAGCTACCGAACCCAACTTATGCCAGCGGCACCCACCTGATGATCCCGGCCAGCTGGGCCCTCGAATGGCTACCCTCGATGCGGCCGCGGCAATGGACCTATATGGACGGTCGTCTGGTCGAGCGGCCCCCGGTAACCATGCGGCCGCCGGAGCGCGACTCCTGGCTGGTGGTTATCGATGCCGGCCATGGCGGGAGAGACCCGGGGACGATCGGCGTGGGTGGTACCAGAGAGAAGGACGTGACGCTGGCCATCGCGAAGCAGCTGGCCAACCGGTTGGGCCGCGAGAGCGACGTCGAAGTCGTTCTGACACGCGACAGCGACACGCTCGTCTCTTTTGCGGACCGGCCGCGGGTTCCGCACCTGCGTGGGCAGGATGCGGTGCCCGATCTCTTTATCTCGATCCACGCGAACTCGATGCCCCGAAAGCCGCATTCCGCTCGGGGCTTCGAGACATACTTCCTCGCGATCGCCCGGACCGACGAGGCTCTGCAGGTTGCATTGCGCGAGAACGAATCGCTCCAGTATGAGGATGGCGTTTCGGATGCCGCTCTCGATCCGCTGGGGTACATGCTCACCGACCTGCAATCGACTGCCAATCTCCGGGAGTCGAGGGTTCTGGCGACCTCGATCAATCGCAGCATGGCGGCGACCCTGAACGCGCCGGATCTCGGGGTGAAGCAGGGCCCGTTCCAGGTTCTGGTCGGCGCCACGATGCCGGCCGTCCTCGTCGAGGTGGGCTACCTCTCCAACCGCTCCGAGGAAAGACAGTTGCGGTCCTCTTCCTATCAGGCGAAGATAGCGGATGCGTTGGCCGACGCGGTGGTGAACTACTTGGCGGACTATGGTCAGCGGGTCTGGTCTTCTTACAGCTCTGGCGGATAGGATTGGGGCTCCGAACTGCGTCCGTTCTCATTTCCTGATTCTCGCCGCCGCTTTGGCCGGTGCATCGGCCTGCGTCTACTTCAACTCGTACTACAACGCCAGCAAGCTCTTCGACCAGGGTCGCCAGGACGTCGAGCAGGGTAGCCAGTCGACCGGCCGCGCTACCCTGGCCGCCAGTATCGAGAAGGCGGAAGCGATCGTCGCTGCCAATCCCGACAGCCGCTGGGCCGACGCCGCCGTCCGCATCATCGTAGAGGCGCGGCTACTGCGCGAGGAGTGGGAGGAAGCAGTCGAAACGAGCCGTCGCCTGCTGGGCTACGCGTCGACGCGCAGGGACACCGCCAAAGTGGCGGGTTACCTGGGCATCGCCCGGCTGCATCTCGGTGACCCGTCCGCCGCCGACACTCTACTCTCCTTCGCGCTCGCCGAAGAGGAGGATGGTGAGGGGCGCTCAGTACTTCTCTACAGTCGCGCGCTGGCCCAGGCGCGCTTGGGTCGCTTCGCCGACGCGGATGCCGACCTCGAGCTCGTCTCCAGGCTCCGGCCCGACTGGGTCCGGCCGCGCATCGAGCGCGTGGCGCTGCTCGTCGACGCCGGCTACGACGCAGCGGCGGCGACCGTGCTTGCAGAGATCATGACGCGCAACGTGACGGACGCCGAGGAGCGGGCCGTCGTCGATATGGTGCAGCGGCTGGCCGAGACGAGCCCGGGTACGGCCCTGCTCGGCCTGGTCGAAGTCGAGTCGTCCGCTCTGAGCCGCGAGAACCGGGCGACCCTGGTGAAGTTCCGCGGTGATCTGCACCTGGCGCGCGGTCGGGCGGAGCAGGCGCTCGCCGACTTCGAGGCGGCGTCGCGTTTAGCTCCCCGGACACGGACGGCCGTGGATGCGCAGGTGGCGGCCGCGCGGCTGTCGCTCGCCCGCAGCATCGCCGCGGAGGATATCGTACCGATCCGCGAGATGCTGGAACGTCTGATGCGGCAGCGGGCGCGCCGGCTGCCTGACGTCATGAGCCTCTGGGACACTCTGGTGCGAATGGAGTACTGGGTCGAGCTGGGCGGACTCGCATACGTGCTGGCGGCCGAAGTCGCGCGCGACGAGTTGCGGGCTCCGAGACTGGCGC
>JBDHKT010000493.1:0-2380 GCA_039586255.1 Gemmatimonadota bacterium
TTCAGCCACGCGGACTCACTGTCTGACTTGCTCGACAGTCTGGATGGCGCAAGAAATGGAGGCTCAGATGAGAGAGCGTGAACGCCCTCGTACGAATCGTGACCCCGGTAACCAAGAACCGCCAGCCGGCGGACCGGCCGACGGCGGCGACATCGACAGGCTGCGTGGAGACGCCGACCGACTCCTCGACGCCGCCGAGCGGGCCATCGCCCGCGCGCTGTCCGGCGACAGCGAGGCGTTTCTTCAGGCCAACAGGCAAAGAGGCGGTCAGTGACCTCGTCTCGCATGCTGTTCGGGGTCGAGACCGAATTCGCGTTTACCGCGCTGGACAAGTCCGGGCAAGCCCTCGACCGAGAGCAGACGCTGCCGCTCTTGCTCAGCTCCGTCGCGCGGCGGCTTCCGCATCTCAACGGTGACGCGGGTTGCGATCTGTTCCTGGGGAACGGGTCGCGCCTGTATATCGACTGTGGCCTACATCCGGAGTGGTCAACTCCCGAGTGCACCACCCCGGCAGAGGTCGTCACGTACCTTCGTGCCGGTGAGGAGATCCTGGCCCAGGCGGCTCAGGACGTCGAACGCTCCAGCCGTCGCGTGGCCCGGGCGCTGCTGATCAAGTGCAACGTCGATTACGTCGATACGAGTGCGACCTGGGGCTCCCACGAATCGTACCTGTACACCCGCCCTCACACCTCCGTCCTGCCCGGGCAGCTCATCCCACACCTGGTGTCCAGGGTGGTCTTCACAGGCGCCGGTGGACTGAACCCCAAATCACCCGGCATCGAGTTCACACTCTCACCTCGAGTGGCACACCTCGAGAAGGCGCTCTCGAGTAATTCCACCGACTGCCGCGGGATCTTCCACACCAAGAACGAGCCGCTAGCGATGGACGGCTACCACCGCCTCCATGTCCTCGCGGGCGAGAGCCTGTGCTCTCAGCTTGCGGACTACCTGCGTGTGGGTACGACCGCGCTGATCGTCAAGCTCGTCGAAGCCGGCATCCGCCCCGGGGACGACGTTCGGCTCGCCCAGCCGCTCAGGGCAATGCAGGACTATGTGGCGGATCCCGGTTGCACGGCTCGCGCCAGGATGGCCGCGGGCACGCCCAAGACCGCCATCGATATCCAGCGCCACTATCTGGAGCAGGTCGAGGCGCACGCCGACGCGGCGTTCATGCCAGCCTGGACTGACGATGTGTGTCGACGCTGGCGTCACGTTCTCGACGCGCTCGAGACCGATCCGGACTCCATGAGTGCGACGCTGGACTGGCCGATCAAACTGTCGATCTTCAAGGCACGGGCGCGCCATCACGGGATGGACTGGGAGATTCTGCCGGTGTGGAATCGGGTACTGAGCTCCCTTTCGGAGGTCACCTCATCCCTGAGCGCTAAGGCGGCGTTACTCCTCCAGAACCTGCGCTCGCGAGGTCAGTCGCTTGCGGAGGGCTGCGATACCTTCAAGGCGTTGCGATCCGAGCTGTGTGAGATCGACACCCGATTCGGCCAACTCGGATCCGCTGGGATATTCGCGGCCATAGACGAGGCCGGCGTGCTCGACCACCGAGTCATCGACGCGCATCAGATAACGCGTGCGGTTCACTCCGCACCCGCGGTCGGCCGCGCCAAACTTCGCGGAGAAATAATCCAGCAGTCGAGCTCGAGGCGCGACTCGATGAAGTGCAGCTGGCGCCGCATTCTCGACCGGCGGGCCGACCGGGTCCTGGACCTGAGCGATCCGTTCAAAGAGGCCATCGATGGATGGGGCAATACGGATCGCACGCCTCCGAAGCGCGAACATGCGGATGCGGAGCAGGCGTTGCTCCATGCTCTGTTCGGCCAATAGCGTGGACGCGCCGCGCTCCGCGGCCCCGGCGCCAGCCTAGTCCGACCGTTCTGCGCGTCCTATAATGAGCAGCAACTCAACCGTTCCGACCTGACCGCCAGCAAGCACCGACACCGGGAGCGCCCCATGATCCCTCGGGCTTGCGTCTTGGGTACAGCCTGTTTGCTACTCGTTCTCGGCGCACCGCTAGCCGCCAACGCCCAGACCGTCCCGAAGTTCGAGATCGCGGAGAGTCCCATCCAGCTCGAAGGCCCGGCGCGCCCGGGCATCTACCTGGGTGGCGTGGGGCGCGAGGCTGCCTTCTTCGGGGACGAGACCGGCACCTTCGAGGCGTGGTCCTGGCCCGTGAAGCTGTTCCA
Organism: Gemmatimonadota bacterium; assembly: GCA_039586255.1. Classification (GTDB taxonomy): domain Bacteria; phylum Gemmatimonadota; class Gemmatimonadetes; order Palauibacterales; family KS3-K002. The sequence continues at coordinate 2,199 of JBDHKT010000493.1, forward strand.
CGAGTTCGAGCTCGCCTTCAAGATCCCCGACTACACCGAGCCGATACCGGGACGCAGCGTCGCCAGCCAGGTGATCGTGCGGCCCGAGATGATGACGGTCGTCTACTCGCACGCCACCTTCACCGTCCGCCAGCCCTTTCTGGTCCCGCTCCACGAGCCGGGAATGATCGTCCTGCTGGACG
>JBDHKT010000494.1:0-2376 GCA_039586255.1 Gemmatimonadota bacterium
GCCTCCCAGCCCTGGTCGCCGATGAAGGCGATGGTGACGGTCGGCTCTAATCCGTCACCCTCGTCGGTGCCGCTGAAGTCTTCGCTGCAACTGAGACCCGCCAGCGTGGCCATGAGGGCCAGGCCCGGCCGTACGTGATGCCGCCTGTGGGATGACGATTTGGACATGCTGAGTGCTCTCGCATAGAACTTCGGTTGCGCTGGCGGAGGACGCAACATGCAGGCCGGGCTGGACGCTATGCGTAAGGCACGCCGGCCAGCGCAATTAGCTGGTGGCTCGGGCGGCGGCCCTCCGCGCCGCGCGTCAATATGTTTCGGTCGGGGGTAACTATATTCATAGGGTCCCTATTCAGGGCGGAACCGGGAAGCCGGTGCCACGACTGCAAGGAGGCACGCCGGACTTGAAAGTCCATCTCGTCGACGGGACTTACGAGCTGTTCCGCCACTATTTCGCGTTGCCCAGCGAGATCAACGGGGCGGGCCAGGAAGTGGCGGCGACCCGCGGCGTGCTGCGGTCGATGCTCTCGCTTCTCGGCGAGGGCGCCACCCACGTCGCGATCGCCACCGACCACGTCGTCGAGTCCTTCCGCAACGAGCTGTGGGAGGACTACAAGGACGGTAGCGGGATCGCCGAGGATCTGCTCTCTCAGTTCGGTCTGCTCGAGGACTCGCTGCGCAGCATGGGCCTCGTCGTCTGGCCGATGACCGAGTACGAGGCCGACGACGCCCTCGCCGCCGGCGCCGCCATGGCCGCTGCAGAGACCCAAGTCGAGCAGGTCCTCATCTGTACCCCCGACAAAGACCTCGCCCAGTGTGTCGTAGAGCGGCGCGTCGTGCAGTTCGATCGCCGTAAGCGCCTGGCCATCGACCATGAGGGCGTGGTGAAGAAGTTCGGCGTGCCGCCGGCCTCGATACCCGACTACCTGGCGCTGGTGGGCGACGACGCCGACGGTTTCCCCGGGATACGCGGCTTCGGCGCCAAGACCGCAGCGACCGTGTTGGCCCGCTACGGCCACATCGATGATATACCGCTGCGCGGGAGCCAGTGGGATGTCTCGGTGCGCGGTGCGGAGCGGCTGGCGGCGACGCTGGCAGAGCAGATGGACTGCGCGCTTCTGTTCCGGCGACTTGCCACTCTGGATGGCAACGCCCCGGTCAGTGCACGCGTCGAAGAACTGGAGTGGTCCGGCCCGGCTGAGGGCTTCGGCGAGGTTTGCGCGCGGTTGGATGCCGAGGGGTTGAGGGCGCGGGTAGAGGGGCTGGCCGAGAGCAGACGATGACGATGGCGAGGGCTAGGTAGTGGACTCTTTCGTGGAGTACGGCGTCGATCAATTGCGCCGGCTTGGCTCCGTGGAGGCCCGGGCCATGTTCGGAGGCCACGGGCTGTACTGCGGGGGCGTCTTCTTCGCGATTATCGCCGACGGGCGGCTCTACTTCAAGACCGACGCCGCCAGCCGGCTGGACTACGAGGGGCGGGGGATGGGGGCATTCCGGCCCAACCCAAAGCAGACGCTCAAGACCTACTACGAGGTCCCGGTTGAGGTTCTGGAGGACGACGAGGAGCTGGCCGCCTGGGCGGAGCGGGCGCTGGCCGCCGCCGAGTCTTGACCAGCCCCCGCATGGGGATAGATTTTGCGCCGCATCTGGGGCTGTAGCTCAGCTCGGTTAGAGTGCCGGTCTGTCACACCGGAGGTCGCGGGTTCGAGTCCCGTCAGCCCCGTTTCCAGAGCTTCCTCATCTATTCCGCCGTGTCGGCGACCCCTCGTCATTATCTATAGCGGAGGCGGACTTGATTACGCTGGATAACGTGAGCAAGTCGTTCGGTCGAACGGTGGCGGTGGACGAGGTCTCGTTCACGGTCGACCGCGGCGAGGTCGTCGGGTTCTTGGGCCCCAACGGGGCGGGGAAGTCGACGACGATGCGGCTGATCACCAACTTCCTGGAGCCCGACGACGGTGCAGTGCTCATCGACGGGGTGGACGTCCGCGAGGACCCGGTGGCCGCGCGGCGCCGCATCGGATACCTGCCGGAGAACAATCCGCTCTATGACGACATGCTCGTGGCGGAGTACCTGCGCTTCGTCGGCGACCTGCGGGGCGTCGGGATGGATGGGCCGGGTAGCGCGTTGGACGATACGGTCCAGGCCACCGGGATCGCCGAGGTCTTCTACCGCCCGATCGGCGAGCTGTCCAAGGGCTACAAGCAGCGGCTGGGGCTCGCCGCCGCCACCCTCCACCGTCCCGATTTCCTCATCCTCGACGAGCCGACCGAGGGGCTCGACCCGAACCAGCGGCAGGAGATCCGGCGGCTGATACGCGAGGTGGGGAAGGAGCACACGGTCATCCTCAGCACTCACGTGTTGCCCGAGGTGGAGGAA
>JBDHKT010000495.1:0-2370 GCA_039586255.1 Gemmatimonadota bacterium
CGGCGGCAAGATACGCAAGTGCCCACTGTACCAGCTTGCGTTCTTTCAGACGCTGTACGAAGGTCTTTTCTTCCATCATCTGAACACGGTAGCGCCTAGAATCTATCGCCTGCTCAGTTACGTGCCCGGTTCTGCTGTCCCTAACAGACGGACCCGCTCGAGAACGCGCTGGATGCTAGGTTCCGATCGCAGGTCCGCCAGGATCGGATCAGCGGTCACAGATTGAACATCCAAATCGCGGACTTCGACCGCCACGCGGTAGACGCGGCGGCGTCTGAGCTCGGACAAGAACGCGCGCAGTACCTTCACTCGATGAGCTCCGATAGGCCGATGGTTCGGAGCAGGTCCTTGTATCTCGGATCCGAATGGATCGAGTCGAATACCGGGTCCACCGGAAAGAAGAGCGGCCAATCGGTCCGCGCCTCGGTGGCCCGGTACAGCCATTCAATGGCGTCGTCGTTCTGGCCGAGGCCGATATACACGATCGCGATGTAGTCAGGGTTCACGAACCGTTCGGATGACAACTCCTGAAGCTCACGTATCACTCGCTCCGCATCGCTTCTTCTACCGGCACGCGCGTAGGCGAAGCCCAGGTAGGCAGCAGGGATCAGGTTGCGCCCCTCCAGCATCTCAATTGCCAGCTCGATGTCCGATATCCCCTCGTCGAACCTCCCCAGCTGCACGTAGACCCCGCCTCGAACAGCACGTATCACGGCATTGGGATGGGCCTGCAAAGCATCGCTGAGTGCCTCGAGCGCCCGGTCGTATTGCCGAGACACGTAAAGGAGATAGCCCACGTTCATTTTGACGTAGGGCGACTGGGGATCCAGCGCGAGAGCCTGCTGGACGGCCTGAATCGCCTCCGCAAAGCGAGCCCGAGCCATGAGGGATATCGCCAACCAGTGCGGCGCCGGCGCGTAGTTCGGATTGATCTCGATCGCCCGCCGGAAAGCGGCCTCGGCGGCTTCGAAATCCCAATCGTAGAAGAGTTGGACACCTCCCAGTGAAGTGTGGGCCTCCGCCAGCGTCGGGTCCAACGCCAGCGCTCGTTCCGCCGCCTCACGCGCCTTGGGAAACACTTCCCTAGGCGCCAGGCCCCAGCCTTGCGTCTGAATCATGTAAGTGTCGGCGAGACCGGTGTACGCCAGCGCGAAACTGGGATCGAGATCTATCGCCCCTTCGAAGTACTCGACGGCTCGCGTCAGTCCCTCCGTGTCGAGCTGGCTCAAGTAGTAGCGGCCGAGTAGATAGAGGTCGTAGGCGGCGAGGCTCTCGGTCGGGTGCCGCTCGATCCGCTGGCGCTCGGATGCCGTGAGCTCGACCTCCAGGGCGGACGCGACTCTTTCGGCTATTTCACTCTGTATCTCGAAGAGGTGTGCGGCTGTCAGATCCCGGTCGTACTCATCTGCCCAGACGTGCTCGTCGCGATCGGCATCGATGAGCTGCACCGTAAGCCGCACCCGATCTTCGGCCTTCCGCGCGCTGCCTTCCAGCAAGTAGTCGATACCCAACTCCGCAGCGATGTCACGAACCGGCTTTCTCTCCTCCCGGTACTGCATCACCGACGTCCGTGAGATCACCCGGATCGCCGATACCTGGGAAAGCTGCGAGGTGATCTGCTCGTGCATCCCGTCGGCGAAGTAAGCGTCGTTGGGATCAGGACTGATGTTTTCGAATGGAAGGACCGCGATGGCCGGCTTCTCGCCCTCTACCACAACCCCGGGATAGGGTGTGGTGGGCGCTTCTGCTTCCGGCTTCACGATGGCGAGTAAGATGGCGGCGATCGCCAACAGCGCGGCGATCATCAGAAGCTCCGCCCCGCTAACGCGCTGGCGCCCCTGCTCACCGTGGTACCAGGCCAGTACCAGCGTGACGAGGAACCCGATGATGAGTAGAAGATGGAGCGTCCTCTGGAGTCCGGTGGAGAGGTTCCAGGGGTCCGCCATCACTTCGACGCCCTGGAAGACCAGCCACGCCCCCGCCAGATAGGCCACAGCCCACTGGACCAGTCTACGTTCCTTAAAGCGTTGGAGAAGAGACTTGTCAGGCATCGTTCAGACGGTCTCCCAGTCGCTATCGATCAATCTTCGAATCCGACCAGCCTTCGGAGCTCGTCATACCTCGGATCGGACCGGAGGTCCCTGTGGAGAGTTTTCCCGTAGGCCGACTTCAGATACACGACCGTACCTCCACGCTCCTCAACAGCTCTTCTCATCCACTCAAAGGCGGAGTCGCTTTCTCCGAGCCCCACATAGATGTTGGCGACGGCCATCGCGCCGATCGATCCTTGCGTGTGCAGATCTAGAGCCTCAGCAAGGATCATCTCTGCTTTTTCTCGCGCGCCCGCCCTCCCGTAATCCCATCCTACAT
>JBDHKT010000496.1:0-3181 GCA_039586255.1 Gemmatimonadota bacterium
CGTTTACCGGTGGCACGAGCTCGACGCTGGCCCAGCAGTCGGATGTAGCGCTCGATGTGAGCGTTGCCGAGGAGGCCTGCCCGCACGATTTGGCACCAACTGCGAGCACGACCGCGGCGCTGGCGATGGGCGACGCGCTGGCGGTGGCCGTGTTGATCGAGAAGGGCTTCACCCAGGACGACTTTGCCAAGCTGCACCCCGGCGGCGCCCTGGGGCGCAGGTTGCTGCTCGTGGGCGAGGTGATGCTGGCCGATCCCGAGAAAGTCCCGGCGCTACAGCCGGATGCGACTCTGAGGGAGGCGATGCTGGAGATCGCCCACAAGAGGGGGACGGTGCCGATCGTCGACGGCGATCGCCGGATCGTCGGTGTGATAACGGCGGGTGACCTGACCCGTTTCATAGACAACAATGAGGAGTTCTTCCACAGGCAAGTGTGGGAGGCGATGAACGCCGAACCGAAGACGGTGACGGCCGATACGCTGGCGGCCGAGGCGTTCTACCACATGGAGCAGTATGGCATCATGGCGTTGCCGGTGCGCGACGAAGAGAACCGGCTGACGGGAATCGTGCACCTCCACGACCTGATTCGGGCACGAGTGGTTTGAGCATGTCTGCGCGGGCGATCGCGGCGCTTTGCCTGGCCTTCTGTCCACTGGCGTGTGGGGAGAGCGGCGAGCCGCCTCTGGTGGCAGAGGAGATTTTGCAGCTCAACCCCGAGGCGGACCAGGTCGGTTTCGGCATCGAGCATTACGTGACGGCGAACGGGATACGGCGGGCGCTCGTGGAAGCCGACACGGCGTTCTATCTGGAGGGTCGCCCGGTCGTCGAACTGCGGGTTCTGAGAGTCACCTTTTACGACGTGGATGGTGAAGAGACCTCAGTCTTGACTTCGCGGGAAGGCACGTACGACTGGGACAATGGGGACATGACCGCCAGGACCGATGTGGTCGTGGTCAATCGCGCCGAGGGCCGACGGCTGGAGACTTCGGTGCTGTACTACTTGCGGGCCGAGGACCGAATCTGGAGTGACGAACACACGACGATGATCCAGGCGGACGGTACGACCATCGAAGGTTCGTACTTCGAATCCGACTCGCGGATGGGGCAGATAAACCTGGACTCACCCCGACTGACGAGGCCGGGCGCGCAGCCGCCCCCCGAGGGTTGATATGCGCAGCTTCATCCTCATCGGCCTGTTCGCGGCGGCGGCCCTTGCGCTTCCGGGCGCGGCGCAACAACGGGAGTCGTCCTGCAACCTGGAGGTCGAAACGCTGCCCGGCGCGAGGTCGGTGATGACGACTCTGCCCGATGGCGAGATGCGCAACGATGTATGGGGCGGCATCGAGGCCACGTGTGGCAGCAAATGGCTGCGCGCCGATAGCGCAGTCTTCTACGACCGACGCGGCGTGCTGTATCTCTTCTGGAACATCCTGTACGAGGACGAGGGGCGTACTCTGGTAGCCGAGCGAGCGATCTACTATCAGGACGAAGATTGGGTGCGCGCTGAAGGTAATGTGGTGCTGACCGATACACTGGGCGGCTCGACGCTGTGGGGGCCGGTGCTTGAGTACTACCCCATCAATGCGAATCGCCCGTTCGAGCGCATCTTCGCGCCCGGACGACCGCACCTGGTCTTCTACGCCGAGGACGCGGCAGCCGACGAGGCGGCGCCGTTTGAGGTGGACGCCGACCGTATTCACATCTATGGCGATTCGGCGATCGCCGGGCAGGGCACCGTCGTGGCCGTCCGCGGCGACCTTACCGCCTACGGCGACTCGATAGACCTCGATTTGGGGCGCGACGAGCTCTGGCTGTTGGGAAGTCCGAGCGTCGAGGCCGAGGAGACGCTGCTCGAAGGCGATTCGATCCTGATCGTCCTCGAGGACAGCCGGGTACGGGAGATTCAGGCGTGGCCGAACGGCTCGGCCGAGGGAAGCGAGCTGTCGCTTATCGCACCGCTCCTGCGGATGTTCATCGATGGTGAGGAGATCAGCCGCGCCGTCGCCTCGGCCGGCGCAGCGGAGCGGACCGGTGCGGCAGACTCTGCGGGACGTGAACCGTGGGCCCAGAGCATATCCCAGGACTATGTGCTGACCGCCGATTCCATCGACATCCGGCGTCCGGGCGGCCAGCTCGATAGAGTGATCGCGGTGGAACGTGCCCGAGCCGCCACCGTCGACCGACTGATACCGGGCGGCGAGCTGCTGGGGACGGACTGGCTGGAGGGCGACACCATCACGGGGTACTTCGCGCCTCCCGACAGCGCGGGCGGTGAGCAAGATGTCAAGCTCACGCGGCTCGAGGCGTCGGGTGAAATAGCCCGGGCCTACTACCACATCTATGAAGATGCGGAAGAAGGCGAGGTGCGGAAGAAGGCGAGGCGCCGACGCTCCCAGGTGTTAACTACGTGATCGGGCGCGTAGTCACGCTCCGGCTCGAGGAAGGCGAGGTCACGAACGCTCGGGTTGTGGGACCGAGCACCGGCATCTACCTGGAGCCGATACGATTCGCGACTGACGGCGACAGCACGGTCGTACCGCCGGATACGGCAGTCACCGACACGATCCGCGTGAACCCCGACACCACGACGAGCGACCCTGCCCGGCTGCGGGGGGTAGAATGAGCGGGGAGTTCCAGGGGTTTCGCGCCTACGTCGAAGCGCTGCCGGCGCACGATGCGCCGATGCTGATCGCGGTGCACGAGACTCTGATGGGCGCCGATGAGTCGGGCCGCGTCTCGCGCGGTCGGCTGGTCGAGGCGTTTCGCGACTCGTACATCAAGCGCTACGGGGAGGTCGCTCGTGACGGCACCCCCGACAGCCGCCGGCTCTTCGAGATCCGGCGCATGACGTCGGAGGAGGTCGATAAGTACCTAGGCGAGCAGATACTCGGGCGCCTGGCCGCGGACGGCTGGCTCCAGGCCAACGGGGTCGGCGAAATCGCGTTCGCTGCCGCGCTCTGGACGGACATAGTCTCGGATCGTGAGGCATTCGGCCGGTTCCTCGAACGCGAGATCGAGCACAGACTGCGTGCTCCCGCCAGGCAGGAAAAGGTCGAGGCGCCCGTAGCTGACGGCAGCCGGCTGAGCAGCCGAGGGTTGGTGAAGATTTACAAGAAGCGGCGCGTCGTCGACGACGTCGATCTAGAGCTTCGCCAGGGTGAGATCGTCGGCCTGCTCGGCC
>JBDHKT010000028.1:0-9655 GCA_039586255.1 Gemmatimonadota bacterium
TCCTTGACCAGGCTCGTCCGATCACCGCCACGCCGCTGCCGGTAGCGTACCTGGTAGTAGTTGTAGACGGAGCCCTGCAGCAGGCTGAGGACCAGTGCCGCCGCCGCCAGAGCGGCCGCATAGGCGATGGGTCGTTCCCGTGCGACGGCGACGGCGAGCGCCAGGTAAACGGCGGCGCCCACGACCGCGTCGCCGATCGAGTCGAGGAAACGGCCCACTCGGGAGGGGCGGACCTGCAGACGGGCCAGCGAGCCATCGACGGCGTCCAGGATGTTCTTGACCTGGATCAGGGCCGCGCCCAGCAAGGCGTACTGATAGCCGCCGACCGCATAGCCGAAGGCGGCTACGATCCCTATGACGCCCCAGACCACCGTCACGTCGGCCGCGACCACGGATGTGTCGCGCAATCGTCGGGCGATCCACACAGCCAGTGGCCGCGCGTAGTCGCTCAGGTCGACGAAGTGCGCCGACTTCGGCACCTTGTGGGCTGTGGCTCCCTCGTCCATGGTCGTCTAAGTTAGGTGCGCCGTGAGAACTCGACCAACGCTCGAGCGCCTATGACGATCGGTTATCTGACACGGGCCGTCCACTTCTCCGCCTCTCACAGTTACCATCGGCCGGACTGGAGCGAGGAAGAAAACCGGCGACGCTTCGGCGACGCCGCGGCCCCGGAGGGTCACGGTCACAACTACCGCTGCGCGGTGACCGTCTGCGGGCCGATCGATGCCGAGGCCGGCATGGTCATGGAGCTCCCCGAGCTCGACCGCCTGCTCGAAGCCGAAATCGTGCGACGCTTTCACAACCGGCACATCAACTCCGCCGCCGAAGAGTTCGGCCCCGGACGCGCCCTGCCGACCACTGAGAATCTGGCCGTCTACATCCTCGAGAGAATCCGCCCGGGGCTCCCCCAGGGGGTCAAGCTCCATCGCGTCCGCGTGCAGGAGGATCGGGATCTCTGGTCGGACGTTTACGGGTCTGACTCAACCGGCTAACCGCTCGAGCTCATCGACCGCTTCAGAGAAGTCGCCGTAGGCGAGTGCGTAGCCCGGGACCTGCACCGCCAGCCGGGCCAGGCAGTCGAAGTCGCGCCGCGCAGCATCGCCCAGCCGGGCCAGCAGTAGTAGCCGCAGCACCTCCGCCGCACCAAGGCGCTCCAGCGCCGCGGCGCCGGCGCTCTCGAGAAACACCATCGCCGTCGGCCGTCGCGGCCCGGACTCACCGGCGCCCGCCGTCCGAGGGCTGAGCCACAGGTAGGGCTTGCAGACGCGCGCGCCGCGGACGTCACCGGCGTCCACCCCCAAGCTCAGCAGACCCGCTTCATGCACCCGGATCGAGCGATCGAACGGCTGGACCTCACCGCTCGCCGGGTCGATGAGCAACGCGTCGTCGGCGAGAGCGCTCATGCCGCGGAGATGGAGGCCGAGGGTCAGCGTCGACTTACCGGCACCCGACGGACCGACGAGCAGGGTACAACTCGCGCCCCTGCAAACCGCGGCCCCGTGCAGGTGTACGAAGGCGCCCGCCTCCTCCAGCAGTGCCCCCGTCAGCTCCGACTCGTAGTACAGGACCGCTTCGCCTTCATCCGCCGCCTCCCAGTCGCCGCTGGGCCCGATGAGCCGATACGATTCATCCTCACGCTCCAGCGAGATCGTCCGCTCAATCCCCTCGCCGGGACCCGCGCGGTACTGGTCGTAGAAGCTCTCGAGCAGGGGTTGCAGTCCGGGGACGCACAGTCGAACGGCCAGCGTGCGGGCGCCGTCGGGGAACCGGTAGTGGAGGACCGAATCAGCGGACACGGCGAAGTGGGTTTCTACTCCTTCTTCTCGCCCTGCCTCTGGCTGGGCGGCGGGTGTTTCTCTGAGGGCGCCGGCGCGCCGGGCTGCTCGGTCGTTGCCGGTGGCGACGGCTGGTGGTGATGATGGCCCGGCAGCGAGCCGGCCTGGGCCAGGAGATCCGGGGCCACAGCGAACGTAGCGACCAGCGGTGCGGCATAGGCCGCGCCACGAGCCAGCTTTAGCAGGAACTCTCTACGAGTGGGATCCTGGCGATTCATTCCCCCGACCTCACTTCCGCCGGTGCCTCCGTCGGCTGGGATTCCGGCTCGGCGCGAGCCGCATCCAGCTCCCTGGCCACCAATCTATACACCTCGGCCTCGCCGCCTAGTTCCGGGTAGCGGGCCAGCAATTCCCGGGCGATATCCGCGATGGTCCGGCTGCCGTCCATCAGCTCCAGAGCATCCCGGCAGTACCGGCCCCGGGCTGTGAGCCTCGGCCTGCGGTCGAGCCGCGCATCCCGTAGCCGGGACGACGACAGCGGAGTGCCCCGGAACGTGTTTCCCTCGCGCCTGCCGTTCCGGGCGATCACCCGCCAGCTCCACCACTCGGGCTTCCGCGGCGACGGCCCGAGGGTCATAACCCGCGCCACGACCTCTTCGCCAGCCTCGACCTTCAGCGGGTCGACCAAGGGAAGCAGTTGCTGGTCCCACCCGCTGGACCGCCCCGACGGAGCGTTGGAGTACAGCACGCCATCAGCGAGATCCAGGTCCATCCATAGACCGATCCCGTGCAGCTCGCCGGAACTCGTTACAGGCCAGCGCAGTTGCCTATCCAGGCGGAATGAGTCCAGTGCCAACGGCTCTACCCGCGCCAGTTCCTCCGGCTCGCCGAGCAGAACGTCAGGGCCCCAGGACGCCGCGTGGAGTCGGTTCAGCAGTTCGCCCGAGAGTCGCCCTATCTCGAGGCCGTACGCCGCGTCGTAGGGCCACGGTGTGAGCGCTCCGTACGTGTCAGGGCAACAGACGGGCGCCGCGAACAGTCTAATCGACCGTGGGATCGATGTGGCGCCCGGCCGCAGCCAGCGCGTCCTAACATCGAGGAGTATCTCGGCTGTCTCTGGATGATAGAGGTGCGGCGCGAAGTCCTCGAATACGAGGACGTCGGCCCGCTCCGGCGGCTCCAGCCGCTCCGTGCGGCCCCGCAGGAAGGTGATCCGGTCGGCGAGCCCGTTGTCGGCTGCGAGCCCGCGGGCCACGTCGATCACCGGATCGTCCTCCACGGCCAGGACGCGGGCGCCGGCACGGGCCGCGAACATGGCATAGGTCCCGATGCCGGTACCCAGGTCGAGTGCTAACTGGCCCGGCGAAACCGAGGCCTCGATGGCGCGCCGAAAGGCGTCGACCCGCGGGGCATCGGCCAGAAAGTGCAGGTAATCGACGGTGGACATCCCACTAGCCGCCGAGATCGAGGAGCCCGGCCTCGCGAAACCGACCGAGCGCTGCCCCGACATCGGCCGCGGCCTGCTCCATCTCGAGCCCGTACGCTTCCCGGAGAGCCTCGGCGATCTCCTCCGGCGAATGCTCGCCGGTACAGTGGCTCCAGATGAGGGCGGCGGAGAGGTTCAGGACGTGCAGCTCGTTCGCGGCGGGGTCGAACACGACCCACTCGTCGTCCACCTGCCGAAACAGCACATCCTCTCGGGCCTGGGGGTGGCCTGTAGGCCGGTTCGCCATAAGCTTCAAGCTAGACCAAAGCACACGGGTTGCCAACTGGAGGTGCGGATCATCCGCCCAACGCTCCTCGTGGACCAGGTGTTAATTAGGCGAGGTCGATGGCCGCTGAGAGCGAGGCCCTAAGCCCGGTCGCCGACGAGCCACGGCTCGTCGCCCGCGCCAGGCGCGGCGACCGCGAGGCCTTTGCCGCTCTCGTGGAACGCTACGCCGATCAGGCGTTCGCCGTCGTCTACGGGTTCCTCCAGCACGTGGAGGACTCGGAGGACCTCGTGCACGACGGCTTCATACGTGCCTTGGAGCGGATCGATTCTCTCGAGCCGGGCAGCTCGTTCGGGGCCTGGTTCTACCGCCTACTGGTCAACGCCGCCCTCAACCGGCGCAAGTACCTGGCAAGGCGGCGAATGGACGACGTGCCGATGACCGCGGCCGCCCGCGAGAGCCCGGCGATCGACTCGGAAAGGGCCGAGTTGCGGCGCCGGCTCGCCTGGGCGCTGGGCAAGTTGCCGGCCGAACTCGAGACGATAGTGATCCTCCACGACCTGGAGGGGTTTACACCCCCGGAGATCGCTCGCGTCCTGGAGATCCCCGAGGGGACATGCCGGTCCCACCTATCACGGGCGCGGCGCATACTGCGGGATCTGTTGGAGGAGTACCAGCATCACGGCTAAGCGAACGAGGCGGGACCATGGTTGAGACCGGAGGCGACAGGCCGATTGAGGGGCTCGAGGCGCTAAAGGCGCCCCAACGCTCCGACGCCCAACGGCGAGCCGCCAACGAGCGCATCCTGGCGAGTGCGGAGTTGCCGCTGGCGCGGCGCCGCCAGCCGACTTCGTCGTGGGAGGTGCTGGCGGCCTGGGGTCGCCCGGGCCTGGTGGCGGCGAGCATCGCGCTGGCCATCCTGGCCGGCTCGCTTCAACCGTGGCGCGCCTGGCAGCAGGAGCCGTCCCAGCCCGTGGTCCTGGAGGAAGTGATCAGGGGAGCCGGTGAGTCGGAAGGAGTGCCGGCGATGCTCGTGGCATACAGCGAGCCCGACCTCGACGCCGTGGCCGCCGCGGCGCTACTTGATAGAAACGGGAATGGAAGCGTTATTCCCGAGACCGTCGAACAGCGGTGAACTAAGATGAACGGGAAGTCTAGAGCCTGGGCGCTCGCCCTGCTGGTAGCCGTGTTTATGCTCGGCGGCGTCGCCGGCGCGGCCGTCGACCGTATACTGGTCGGCGACCGTGAGGTGTCGTCCGGCCAGCGCGGGCGTTCCGGCGGTGACCGCGATCGGAGGCGCAGCTACCTGGACTGGCTGGGTGCTCAGCTCGAGCTGAGCGACGAGCAGAAGACGGAAGTGCAGGGAATCCTGGAGCGGCACCAGGAGCAGATGTCGGATCTCTGGCGCGAGTGGCGTCCCAGGTACGAGGAACTGCAGGAGCAAGCGCGGGCCGAGATCCGTGGAGTCCTGAGCGAAGAGCAGGCGGCTGCTTACGACGCGCTACTTGAGAGGCAGCGTCAGCGTCGCGAGCGCGACAATCGAGGCCGCGACAACAACTCAGAGGAACGTAGATAAATCATGAAGACCCGAAGCAACCTTACGGTCGGTGCGCTGCTGTTTGCGCTGATCGCGGCGGCGTGCGCAGAAGAGCGAGAAACCCGCCCGTTCCAGGTAGTAGCCGCAAGGATCCAGACGCTCGCCGTCTCGGCGGAGGCCGCAGGCATCATCGAGCCGGTGACGACAGTCGAGATCAAGTCGAAAGCCTCCGGCGAAATCCTCGATTTGCCGGTCGAGACCGGAGACGTGGTCGAGCAGGGCCAACTGCTGGTCCAGGTCGATCGGGTCGACGCGCGCCAGGGGCTGGCCCAGGCCCAGGCGGACCTCGAGGTGGCCCAGGCGCGGCTCAAGATCGCCGAGTCCCAGCTCGAACGTGCCGATCGCATGCTCGAGCAGGAGATCATCAGCGACCAGGATTACGAGCAGGCCGAGCTCGAGCATGCGAACGCCAAGGCGCAGCTCGTCCGCTCGGAGGCGGCTCTGGAGACAGCCCGGGAGCGGATGTCGGATACGACGATCCGTGCGCCGATCTCCGGGACGATCATCGCCCGGACCGTCGAGGTCGGGAATGTGATCTCCTCGGCGACCCAGGTCGTCGGCGGCGGCACGTTGCTCATGACGATGGCCGATCTGAGCGAGGTGCAGGTGCGCACCCTGGTCGACGAGACCGACATCGGCCGCGTGCAGCCGGACATGCTGGCCGACATTGCCGTCGAGGCTTATCGCGACCGGTCCTTCCAGGGCCAGGTCCTCAAGATCGAGCCGCAGGCGGAGGTTACCCAGAACGTCACCATGTTCCCGGTGATTATCCGCATCACGAACCGGGAAGGCCTGCTCAAGCCCGGCATGAGCGCCGAGGTAGTCATCGAGGTGGCCGGGACCGAGAACGCCGTCACCGTGCCCACCCAGGCCGTCCATCCCACCGACGACGCCCGGGACGTCGCCGCTCTGGCCCTCGGCATCGATGGCGAGTCGTTCGGCCAACTGCTGGCGGCGAACACGCCGCAAGAGGCCGCCGCGCAGGGCGGCCCGGCCGCGGGCGCCGACGGCCAAGGCCATCAGCAACTCTCGCGCGAGCAGATCGGGGAGCTGATGCAGAAGGTCCGCAGCGGTGAGCAGCTGACGCCGGAGGAGACGCGGCAGCTTCAAGAGCTGCGTCGACAGTATGAGGGGGGGCAGGGCATGGGGGGCATGGGGGGCATGGGCCACGGCTCGCAACGGCGCAGCGGCGGTCCGATGCCCGGCGTCGTGTTCGTGTTGCGCGGTGCCGAGATCATCCCCGTCCCCGTTCAGGTCGGCGTGACGGATTGGGAGAGCATCGAGGTGATCTCGGGCCTCCAGGAGGGCGACTCCGTATGCATGCTGCCGACCGCATCCTTACTGCGAGAACAGGCCGAGATGCTCGAACGCTTCCAGCGCTTCCGCGGAAGCGGCGTTCCGGGAATGCAGAGACAGGGGAGCTAGCCGCATGATTTGGGAGACCATCAAGGTCGCGCTCTCGGCGCTGCGCGCCAACAAGATGCGGTCCTTTCTCACCATGCTCGGGATCATCATCGGCGTCGGTGCCGTGATCACCGTGGTAGCGATGGGTGAGGGTGCGCAGCGCGCGGTGCAGGAGCAGATCGAGTCGCTGGGCACGAACCAGCTGACCGTCTCTTCCGGCTGGCGGATGCACCGCGGCGTCGGATCCGCCGGCGGCACGTTCATCGGGATCGACGACTACGAGGCACTGGAGGCAGAAGCGCAGCTGCTCTCGGCGGTCGTTCCCGAGACGAGCACCGAGCTCCAGGTCGAGCTGCTCAACCGGAACGCCAGCGTCCGGATTCTAGGCACCGTCCCCGAGTACACCAGAGTACACAGCAGGGAGATGCAGTCCGGCCGGTTCCTCGGCCCTCCGGACATGGTGGCCCGCAGGACGGTGGTGGTACTCGGGTCCAGCCTGGCGGCGCGGCTGACTGACTACCCGGACCAGATTGTCGGACAGAAGGTCCGCATCCGCGCGATACCGTTCGAGGTCATCGGTGTCCTAGCACCCTCCGGCGAGATGGGGGGCTTCTACAGCGTCGACGACCGGGCCATCATCCCACTGTCGACGGCTCGCTACCGGATCAGCGGCAGCGACCGGCTCTCCTCGCTGACGCTCGAGGTCATCTCGCCGGAGCTGGTCGACCAGGCGGTCGTAGAAGCAGAGCGGATCATGCGGCGCGAGCACCGCCTGGGGCCCGGCGACGAGAGCGACTTCCAGATCCGCAACCGCACCGACCTGATGTCGACCTTCCAAGAGACGACGCAAACCTTCTCCGTCCTGCTGGCCGGGATCGCCCTCGTCAGCCTTATGGTCGGTGGCATCGGGATCATGAACATCATGCTGGTCTCGGTGACCGAGCGCACGCGCGAGATCGGGGTGCGTAAGGCGATGGGTGCCACGAGACGGAACATCCTCTTCCAGTTCCTGGCGGAGGCGCTGACGTTGTGCATGCTCGGGGGCCTGTTTGGGCTCCTCACCGGCGCCGGCGCCGCGCTGGCCCTGTCACACTTCGCGCACTGGAACACAGCGGTGGCGCCAGCGGCGGTGGGCCTGGCGCTCGGGTTCGCGGCGGGGGTCGGACTGTTCTTCGGGATCTACCCGGCGCGGCGCGCTGCAGGCCTGGACCCGATAGACGCTCTTCGTTACGAGTAGGTGCGGGCTTTCCAAACAAGGGAACAAAAGAAGGGCGGGACCATTTCAGCGGCCCCGCCCTTTCTCTCGTCCTGCCAATCACTCCATGAGACGCAGGGGCATCACCAGGCAAACGTAATCCTGCTCGCTACCGACAGGCTCGAACGTCGCAGGTCGCTCGGGAGCGCTGAGGCTCACCTTTACCTCGTCAGTCCCGATATAGCGGAGCACCTCGAGCAGATACTGGGCGTTGAACCCGATCTCTATGGGCGTCCCCGTATACTCGATCGCGAGTTCGTCCTCCGCTTCCCCGAGGTCGGGTGTCTGAACAGCTAGAGCCAGCTTCTCAGGACCGAAGCTAAGGCGTACCCTGTGGGTCTGGTCGGAAGCGATGATCGCCATGCGCTTGATAGCAGCGGTCAGCTCTGCACGGTCTGCTTGGCACTCCTTATCGTGGGTCTTGGGGAGCACCTGCTCGTAGTTAGGGTAGGGCCCCTCGATCAAGCGGGTGTAGACTTCAATCCGTGCAGTGCGGAAGCCAAGGTGGCTCTCGGACCGCGCGATCTCCAAATCGTCCTCCGCATCGAACAGCCGCTCGACCTGCTGCAGCGCTTTCGGCGGGACGATTAGGTCATCGTCCCCTGCCCCAACCTTAAGCTTCAACGCCATCTTAGCCAGCCGGTGGCCGTTTGTGGCCACCATCAACATCTCGTCGCCACGGACCTGCCACAGCACACCGTTGAGCACCGGCCGGGTCTCTTCCCCAGAAACAGCGAAGCTCGTGTGAGCACTGAGGGTTTGCAGCTCACCGCCCCGTAGCTGCCAACCCTCCTCGAAAGGGACGTCAGGGAACGAGGGATACTCCTCACTAGGAAGGGTGTTCAACCGGAACCTTGCCTTCCCACAGACTAGAAGGGCACGGCCCCCCTCCGACTCCAGCTTTACGGGGGCGTCCGGGAGCTCCCGCGCTATGTCGGCGACCTTCTTAGCCGGCACGGTGATTGCCCCCTGGCGCTCCACATCGGCAGGCGTCTGCACGCTCACCGAAATATCTAGGTCCGTACCCCTAACCCGCAGTCTGTCCTCGAGCGTCTCGACCAGGATGTTCGAGAGGACCGGCAGCGTGGTACGCGTAGGGATCGTCGCAGCTACTGCGGACAATCCTCTCTGGAAGTTCTCCCGCGTGATCGTAACCTTCATTCTGGATCACCTGTCCGTTGAGGTCTCCCGGAATTCCCCGGCTGATATGATTCTACTGTCTCTAATAGAATAATCTATAGTAGTAGTAGTAGGGGTGTGGATTTGTGGGCAAGTGGTCGGGCAGGGGCTGTTGTGGTATGGGGGGTGATGTTTCTGGGGAGGGGGGGTGTGGAAGTTGTGGGGAGCGTGTGGGGGCCGGCCGGGCCGGCGGGGGTTGGGCACGTGCTTCCGGGGAATACTGGGGTGTCTCTCCACGGCCTGTCCACACCTCCTTCGACGGTGTGTGCTTCCCCGTTTGGGGCTCGCCGCCTCACTCAAGCTTAGCACGCAGGGCGTGCACCCGGCTGCGGAAGTCGGCGTTCTTCGACAGCTGCTCTTCGACCTTCTGAATAGAGTGTATGACGGTGGAGTGGTCGCGGCCACCAAAGCGCCGCCCAATCTGTGTGTATGGGAGGTCGAGCAACAGCTTCTCGAGGTACATAGCCACCTGCCGTGGGTCCGTCACCCGCCGTTGGCGCTTCTTCGAGTAGAGTTCAGCGACAGACACCCCAAAGGCCTCGGCGACCACCGCCTCGATCTGCTCCGCTGTCACTTCCCGCACCGGCCCCAAGCTTCCGCCCAGTACCTCACGTGCTAGGTCTTGGGAGACCTCACGCATTGTTAGCGAGCTATACGCCAGCAGCTTGATAATCGCGCCCTCGAGTTCCCGGACCGACGAGTGGCAGCGCTCGGCGATGAAGGTAAGGACCTC
>JBDHKT010000497.1:0-2360 GCA_039586255.1 Gemmatimonadota bacterium
GGCAAGCTCGTCCGAGCTCAGCCGGTTGTCGTGCCCCAGCGCCACTGACGGGGCAGGCACATCGAGGTCCTCCCGCAACTGGCTGCCGTAAGCCCGCCCAAGCTGCAGCGCGACATCGGGCGTCAGGTCTTCGCCGACGACGCCCCTGACGTCGTACTCGCGAAAGATGTGATGGCTAACCCGCGTCACCTTTCACCTCCAGCGGGACCGCACCTCTCACGGCTCGTCCGGTTGTCGGGGAAATCAAATTAGGGTCGCGCGTCGGCGACCTGTTCGGCGACGGGCGCCAACCCTTCCACGCTCTGCCGCGCCTTGAGAAGCGGCCACGACGGCAGGATCCCAAGGTAGATCGTGATCGCCACGCAGACCACAAGCGCCGCCCGCAGCGCACCACCCCACGCGACACGCCCCATGTCTGCCACCGACGGCTTCATATACATGGTGACGATAACACGCAGATAGTACCAGTACGAGATGAGCGTCGTGATGACCAGGATGATCGGCAGATCGATATAGCCCGCTTCGACCGCTGCCCTCAGAATGTAGAACTTCCCTACGAACCCGGCCGTCGGCGGCAGGCCGGCCAGCGACACGAGAAAGATCGAGAGCACGGCCGCCGCCCAGGGATGCGTCCACCCGAGCCCGGCGTAGTCCGACAACCGCTGGCGTTTGTCTCCCTTTCCCGCCAGCACCAAGACGATCGCGAACGCGCCCACGATCATTGCGGTGTAGGCGACCAGGTAGAAGAGGAACGAAGCCATGCCCGACTCGTTCGCCGCGATCAACGCGACCAGGAGATACCCTGCATGGGCAATCGACGAGTAGGCGAGCAGTCGCTTGATGTTGTCCTGCACCAACGCGATCAGGTTGGGAACGATCATGGTCAGCACAGCCAAGACCCAGATGAGCCGCTCCCAGTACTCGTGCAGGTCGCCCAACGCGACCACAAAGATCCTGATGAACGCGGCAAACGCCGACGCCTTGATCGCCGCCGCCAGGAAAGCAGTGACCGGGGTCGGAGCGCCCTCGTATGCGTCGGGCGTCCAAACGTGGAACGGCACCGCCGACACCTTGAAGCCGAATCCAATGGCGAGCAGAGCGAGCCCCGCGATCGCAATCAGGCTAAGCGATTCGCCGTTCAGCAGGCCCCGCATCTCGGCAAGGTTCGTCGTGCCGCTGGCCCCGTACAGCATGGCCATCCCATACAACAGGAAAGCGCTCGAGAATGCGCCCAGCAGGAAGTACTTGAGTGCCGCCTCCGCGGAGCGGGGATCGCGACGATTGAACCCCACCAGCACATACACGGCGATCGACATCAGCTCGAAGCCCAGGAAGATCAGAATCAGGTCGCGGCTACCGGCAAGCAACATCATGCCGACGACCGCGAACAATAGCAGAGCGTAGAATTCACCCTGCGTCAGGCCCTCCCGGGTGGTGTAGTCGAACGATATGAAGACGACGAGCGCCGTCGCGCCCAGGAACAGGAAGTTCGTGAAGATGCGGAAGCCATCGACCGCTACCATCCCCATAGCGGCCGGCTCTTCGACTCCCATCAACCAGAAGTTGGCGATGGCGGCCAGTGCCAGTACGATCAGGCTACCCCAGCCGACGGCTCGCGAGTCCGCGGAGTCCCTCTTGCTGAACCCGTCATACATCAGCAGGAGGACCGCCCCCGCCGTGAGAACCGTCTCGGGCATCAGCGCCCACAGGTAGTCGAGATGACTGGAGTAATCTATCTGCATCGCCGCACTCACTGCGTTCCTGTCCGGCCGACCGAGGTGCCGACGGCAGCCAGGTTCTGATCCGTGCTGCCGGCGTCGTGCTCAGCCACAGTCACGATTCGTTCGCTCAACGCCTCCGCCGATGCCGCGACCCGATCAATGAACGGCTTCGGGTAGATGCCCATCAGCACGATCATGATCAACAGCGGAATGATGACCGCCAACTCCAGGCGGGACAGGTCGAGCAGCTTCCGGTTCTCTTCTATGGTTACTTCGTTCCAGACGACACGCCGGATCATCGGCAACATGTAGTAAGCGGCAAAGATCACGCCGGTCGTCGCCAGCAACGTCACCCACGGGTGTCTCCCGAACGAGCCCACGAGGATCAGAAACTCACCCACGAACCCGTTCAAGCCGGGAAGCCCGATCGAGGACAGCCCGACCAGGACCAGGGCCCCGCAATAGACGGGTACGACGTTCGCCAGTCCGCCGTAATCCGACACCTCGTAGCTGTGTCGGCGGTTGTAGAGAAACCCTGCGAGGATGAACAGGGCGCCCGTCGAAACCCCGTGGTTGATCATCTGCAGGACGCCGCCCGTCACCGACTGCGCGGTCAGGGCGAAAGTTCCCACCATGATG
>JBDHKT010000498.1:0-2358 GCA_039586255.1 Gemmatimonadota bacterium
GTTCAGCGATGTCTGGTTGCTCGGAGAACTCAGCAATATAGAAATTCTCACTTATAACTCCAGCAGGCACCACTCCCGGTCGCAGGGCGCCGTCCCCATCTGCAGCCCTTTCTCCGCAGCGACCAGCACGTTGTTGCCGTGGTTGTAGCCGAACCCGTTTTCCGGATCGTAGAGGCCGGGCTCGTTGGAGAACTGCATGCCTGCCCGCATGACCGTGTAGTCGCCCAGCGCCTGATAGGGCGGCTGGTGGCCCTCCATCCCTTCACCGTGGCCGGGCCGGTGATAGATGAGGTGGGCGCAACGGTTACTCACCTGATAGTCGTGCACCGCTTTCGCCACGTTCGAGCAGGTATTGCCGGCCCGCGTTTCCTCGGCCTGGATGTAGTAGGACCCGGTGTGGACGTCCCAGACGTGCTCCTGCCATTCGCTCCACGGCGCGAAGAGGAACGAGCGGTATTGCTCGCCGCCGTAGCCGCCGATCCGCACGACGCCCGAGAACTGGAAGGCGTGACCCGGCTCGATCCGCGCCCAGGAGACCTGGTTGGGATGCGGGTAGGCGGTCTTGCGGCCGGTGCGGCATCCGAGGCCCACGTCTATACCGACCGCGTTGTGGGTCTCACCGTCTTGAGGGATGTCCTGCATGATGCGATGCATCCCCCAGAGGCGCGCCGCGTTCTCGACCTCCCAGTCCAGCGTGCCGCGGCCCCGCTCGATGAGGTAGTTGCGAACGAACGCGTGTATCTCGGAGAAGTAGTCCATCGCACGCTGGGTCAGGCGGTTCTCCATCTCGTCTTTGACCACGCGGTGGCGGATGAGGATGTCGTAGACATCGACGAACTGGGCATCAGGCATCTCACGCGCCATGATCCCGAACTTGCCACCCGACGGGCGATGCTTCTGCGGTGTCTCGATCTCTCCGAACATGTCGAGCCGATCCGCGTCCTCGTGCCCGGGCAGCAGGCCGATCTCGGCGGCGGCGCCGCTGTCGATACCGATCGTCTTGTCACCGTAGCCCAGCCGCGCCAGCGTCCGGCCCCACCACTTGTAGACGTTGACGGTGGTGCCCTGGTCGACGCGCTCGTCGTAGGGCTCGCCGCCTACACCGTGGTGGTAGTCGAAGTACGAGTGCGCGTCGGTCTTCCACCAGTCCTGAACCAGCTGGTGATCCAGATACGGGTGCAGCCAGATCAAACCCTCGTCGTCGTCCATCGGGAAGAAGCAGGCGAAGGGCCGTTCGGTGGTCGAATGGAGAAGCCCCGTTGCGTAGACGATGTTCCAGCGTGTCGTGAGCAGGATCCCACCATCGACGCCGCGCCGGCGCGCCTCGTCCTTCAGCGCCTTCGCTTTCGCCTTGTACCATTCGAGGGGCAGGCGGTGGAAGTCCACCGCAGGTGGCAGCTCGGCACGACGCTTACCTTGCTCTTTGCGCAGCAGGACAAAGCTCTCACCGGACTCGGCCCGCGCCATGGCCCGCTCGTCGGGCCAGGCGGCGCGCGGTCCCGTCACCAGCGCGGCGCCGGCGCCCAGGCCGGCGACCTTCACGAAATCGCGTCGTTTGATAGTCATCGTTCCCTCCGGTCGATGTCGAGTATTCAGGGCGCCGTTCAGAGCTGGTGCCGGAGCAGCGAGCGCAGCTCGTCCAGCGCGCGATCGATGTCTTCGGTGGTCGTGAAGAAATGGGGCGCGATGCGGATCACGTCGCCGCGCGCCGCTGCGATGATGCCCCGGCCCTTCAACAGTCCCTCGATCTTGGCCGGCTCCGGCACCGTTATGGCCGTCGTAGCGCCTTTGCGGCGAACGTCGTCCGGACCGCTGTACTCCAGGTCGCGGGCAGCGGCGCTTTTGATAGCGTGTGCTGAGAGCGCTTCGATCCGCGCCTCGATGCGTCGCGGATCGGCCTCCTCGATCAACTCCATCCCGGCGCGCGCCGCCACCGCGGCGAACACCGGCGGCGTGCCGGTCTCCAGCCTGCGGGCATCGGCCGCGTAATCGAGCGTCTTGGGATCGAAAGCAAACGGGTTCACCCGGCCGAACCAACCGGTACACGAAGGCTCGAGCCGCTCGACCAACTCCTGCTTCACGTAGACGAACGCGACGCCGGGCACACCCAGCAGATACTTCTGGTTCCCGCTCACCAGGATATCGACGTCCAGCTCGCGCACGTCCACACAACACGTGCCCAGCGACTGGTAGGCATCGACGAGGGCCAGCGCGCCGGCGCGGTGCGCGATCTCAGCGATCCGCTTCACGTCCTGCTTGAAGCCGTTCTGATAGTAGACGTGGGTAGCGGAGATGATGAGCGTGCGCTCGTCGACCCTACAATCGTACTCGTCGAGCTCGATCGCCCCGTCGCGGACC
>JBDHKT010000499.1:0-2351 GCA_039586255.1 Gemmatimonadota bacterium
ACCCGCGGGCAGCCCGTCGTCCTGCGTAAGCTTCTTCCAGTTGCGGCCGCCGTCCACCGTCAGGTAGAGACCGGACCCGGAACCTCCGGAGCGGAAGAACCAGGGCCAGCGCTGATAGTCCCACATCGCGACGATCAGCTTGTTCGGGTTCGTCGGGTCGATCTCCATGTCGCCGACGCCCGTGTTCTCGTTCACATAGAGGATCTTCTGCCAGGTGGCGCCCCCGTCCTCGGTCTTGAACAGACCGCGCTCCGGGTTCGGCTTCCACATCGAGCCCATCGCACCCACGTAGGCGACGTCGGGGTTCGAGGGATGCAGCGCGATCCGGTGGACGCGCTCGGTGTTCTCAAGGCCCAGGTGCGTCCAGCTGCGCCCGGCGTCCATCGACTTGAAGACGCCGTAGCCCGTGCCCGACACACTGTTCCGCGGGTTACCCTCGCCGGTGCCGACCCAGACGATGTCGGGGCTGGCCTGGAACACCTCGATCGAGCCGACCGCGTGGACCGGCTGGTCGTCGAAGATCGGCTCGAAGGTGAGCCCGCCGTTCATTGATTTCCAGACGCCGCCGGCGGTGGCGGCCACGTAAACGACGTTGGGATTCGATTCGAGCGCCTCGATGTCGGCGACCCGCCCGCTCATCCCGGCGGGCCCGATCGAGCGGGCGCTCATGCCGGCGAGCAGTTCGGGGTCGACCTGTGCCTGGAGGGGCGCGGCCAGAACAGTTACGGCTAAAGCGGCTACACCCCTGGAGATCATGCGGCGGAGCATGGTCAGCCTCCCGGATTCGAGATCAGAGTCTGAGTGATTGAGCGGATTCCAACTTACGGGTCGGCAGCCATCGCGGCGAGGGTTGGGTCGCCGGCGGGCGGTCTCGCTTCGGATACACCACCTTCGCTCGGACCGCCCGCGCGGCTCCCTGACCCTGGAGTGAGCGGGAGGACTGTCGCGTGACTGGCGAGCCGGTCAGGGAGGCGCTGGGGGCCCTACGAGCGTAACTCGCGAGCGAGCTCGATGGTATTTCGGCTTCACCCGGTGTCCGCGAGCGGTGAAGCGAGAGGGCCCCCAAGCCGACCGACCCGGAACGAGTGCCCCACCCGCCGGCGAGCCTCCCCCCCGGGTGACCCCCCTAGCGTGCGGGCACCTCCAGCGGTTCTTTCACCTCGAGGAACGAGAGGCCGGCTTCCTGGACCTGGTCGCGGAACGCGACCACGTCCTCGGCGAAGACACGGTTGAACTCCACCAGGGCCTCCTGAAGCATCGCCTCGGACGCATCCAGGTAGCCCTCCTGCGCCGGTGTCGGCGCGTCCCAGGACGAGCCCAGCGAGCGCATCACGGAGCCGACGCCGCGGAACGGCGTATCGCGCCGCGAGTCGCGCTGCCCACCGCCCGGCGGATCCCAAAACAGCAATTCTACCTCGTCCAGCGCCTGCTTCAGCTCGCGGCCGGCCCTGGTCAGCCCACGAGCGCTCCTCCCCTCTGCACCCTCCTCGCCTTCGGTCCTCACCATCCCGAGGACCGCGTCGACCTCCGTGCGGGTCGCGCGAATCCGATTGATCGCCTCGGTGATCACCTCCTGCACGGCGCCGCAGTGCATGATGGCGGCGAACTTCGCCTCGCGCTCCGCCAGCGGAATCTCACGCCGCGGATCTGGATGGACTGCTACTGTGCCCGTGGCCTCGTGATCGCCGTACTTCACCGTGACGCCGTAGGTGCCGGGCAGCACTTCCGGGCCGCCGCGTCCGAATCCGCCGAACCGCTGCTGGCCGGTACTCGGGCGCTCGAACCCATCGTGCCGCAAGTTCCAGGCGGCGCGGTTCACACCCAACTTCACCGGAGCCTGCAACGTGCGGATCACTTCACCGCCAGCATCGCTGATCTCGATCGTCACCTGCGGCCCGCGCTCGCGCCGAGGCATGCCGGGGCGACCCGGGCCTTCCTCAGCCGGCTCTTCCTCCGCGGCCGCGCCCGCCTCGCGCCGCGCCGCCCGGCGTCCGCGCTCGATCTCTTCGTTCGGATGCGGCAGGTCCTCGGCGCTCAGCGAGAAGGTGATCAGCGCACCGTACGGCCGACTCTCACCGCTAAACTCGCCGTGGCCCGGGAACTCCTCCCCGATCTCCGGGCTACCCTCGTATTGATAGGCGTCGGCCATCTCGAACAGGTGGACCGGCTCGGCCAGCGTCGCCGCCGAGAGCGTACGTAGCGGACTGATGTCGTCGATGATGTACGCCGCACGTCCGTGCGTACCGATCACCAGGTCGTGCTCGCGCGGGTGCACGATCAGCGCCATCGCCGACGCCGTCGGGAACCCGTGCTCCCACTTCATCCAGTTCGCACCACCGTCCAGCGTCACG
>JBDHKT010000500.1:0-2349 GCA_039586255.1 Gemmatimonadota bacterium
GGCGAAGGCGGCGGCCAGCGTCTTGGCCGCTCCTTGGAGGTGGTGCTACTGTCGGGGCGCCGTCACTCGTGGTGGTTCGGCCGCCCGGCAGAGACCGCGCCGCTCGCCGCCCGCGTCTTCTGTCTGGCTCTGCCCCGTGAGGAGCTCAACCGTCGGATCGACGAGCGCTTCGATCGGATGATGGAGGCGGGCCTCCTCGATGAGGTACGGGGACTACTCGAGCGATTCGACGCTGAGGCGCCGGGGCTCAACTCGGTGGGCTACGCGGAGCTCGTCGCGCATTTGGGTGGTGCGAGTCCGCTCGAGGTCGCTGTGCAAATGGCGAAGCGCAGCACGCGTCGCTACGCACGACGCCAGTTGACCTGGTTCCGCCACCAGTTGCCGGAGAACACGATCTGGCTGGCGGCCGATCGTCCGCTGGCCGAGTTGGCCGACGAGATCGTTCGGGCGTGGCGGGATCGCGCAGCATCACTGGTCGGTTGAGAAAGGCCCGCGTAGCTTGGGCCCGATAACAAGTTCGGCCATCTGGTCATCGGATGTCGGTTATTGGATATTCAGATGAGATTCAACCAAGCACACAGCCTGTAGGCCAACGCTAGTGAGCCTGTATGAGAATAGGCATTTCCTGTTATCCGACCTACGGAGGGAGCGGCGCGGTCGCCACTGAGTTGGGGATGCGCCTGGCACAACGCGGTCACGAGGTACACTTCGTGTCGTACGCGCTCCCGTTCCGCCTGCCTCGCTTCCTCAGGAACACGTACTTCCACGAGGTCGAGGTCTCCCGGTATCCGCTGTTCGAGTACCCACCCTACTCGCTGGCCGCGACTGTGGCGATGCACGAGGTCGCAACCCAGCGGCATCTAGATCTCTTCCACGTCCACTACGCCGTCCCGCACGCGACATCCGCGTGGCTGGCGAAGCAGATGCTCGATGATCCCGGCGAGCTGAAGATCGTCACCACACTACACGGCACCGACATCACGCTGGTGGGGCAAGATCCGTCCTATCGCTCGATCGTGAAGTTCTCTATCGAGCGCTCCGACAAGTTGACGGCAGTTTCCGAGTTCCTGAAGCGCGAGACGGTTGCGATCTTCGGGTGCGCCGGCTGCGACGTGCGTGTGATCCCGAACTTCGTCGATACCGAAATCTTCGGGCGCGAGGCAGACGGAGAGCGCCGCCGCAACCGCAACGCTTTGGCCAACGCGGACGAGAAGATCATCATGCACATCTCCAACTTCCGCCCGGTAAAGCGCGTAGGTGACGTCGTTCGCGTAGCCGCCCGGGTGATGGAGAAGCTGCCGGCGCGTTTGGTCTTCGTAGGCGACGGTCCCGACCGTCACATGGCTGAGGAGAAGGCTCGCAGCTTGGGGATCGGCGACCGCGTCGTCTTCCTCGGCAAGCAGGAATCGGTGGCCGAGCTGCTCGCCTGCGCCGATCTGTTTCTGCTGCCCAGCGAGTCGGAGTCGTTCGGACTCTCGGCGCTCGAGGCGATGGCCAGCGAGGTCCCTGTCGTCGGCACGCGCTGCGGCGGTCTCGAGGAGCTAGTCGAAGACGGAAGCACCGGCCGGCTACTCCCGGTGGGTGCGGTGGACGCGATGGCGGATGCGGCAGTTGAGATTCTGGCGGATCCGGAGCGGCAGAGGACGATGGGGCGTGCGGGGCGGGCCGAGGCGGAGGAGGTGTACTCGGTAGAGCGGATCATATCGATGTACGAGGCGTTCTACGAAGAGGTTCTTGGCAAGTGAGTTTTTCGTGGTGAGTCGATGAGTCTCCTCGAAGCGATTGCTCTCGGTATCGTACAGGGGCTCACCGAGTTCTTTCCCGTGTCGAGCTCCGGGCACCTCGTGCTGGCGGAAGCACTGCTGGATGTGAATCCCCCGGGCGTCGCCTTCGAGGTGCTGGTCCACCTGGCCACGCTGCTCTCGGTTCTCGCTCTCTACTGGCGCCGCATCGTGGAGCTCGTAGTCGGTGCCGTCCGGGGCCGGCCGGCCGAGCTCCGTTACCTGGGCATGCTGGGGGTGGCGTCGGTGCCCGCGGCGCTCTTGGGGACGGCGCTGTCGGGTGCGATCGCCGGAGTCTTCGACCTGCCGCTCGTGGTTGCGGTCGGCCTGTTGGCCACCGGCGGCGTCGTCTATTCGATTCGCTGGCTCGCAGCAGATTGCGACCGGCCCGACCCGGGCTGGAGCGGGTCGTTGTGGGTGGGTATCGCGCAGGCGCTGGCCCTGCTGCCCGGATTATCCCGGTCCGGCTTCACTGTGGCGGTGGCCCTGCACGCCCGCACGAAGCGCGAGATCGCTGCGGAATTCAGCTTTCTGCTCTCCGCGCCCGCCATCCTCGGCGCCTCGGCCC
>JBDHKT010000501.1:0-2340 GCA_039586255.1 Gemmatimonadota bacterium
AGCGCCGAGAGTCGGACCTCCGGGACGGCATCGCCGTGCCAGGCGTTGCGCAGCAACTCGATGGTGAGCTGCTCGACCAGCGATGTGATCTGGCCTTCCGAGCCCGCGACTACCGCCGACGCCTCCTTGCGCAACCAGCGGACGGAATAGATGTCGGCGGAAAGCCGTACCGCATCGGGGCCGGTCTTTATCAAGCTGCCGAGGATAACGCGGCTCGCACCCAGCTGACCGGCCACCTCGGCGGCGATCTCCGGCTCCGGCAGCTCGCCGGGGTTTTCGGCGAGCCGCTGGAAGCGGTTGAGTACGGCGCGCGGGTCGGACGACTGGAACTGGCCGGTAGCGTCGAGGGCGGTCGCCAGCAGATCGACCAGACCTTCACGCCACAGCTCGACATCGTCGCCGACCACGTGGAAAGGCATCACGGCCACTGCGTTTGGCCGAAGCTCGCTCCCGCGGATCCGCAGCCAGACCACCGTCGTGCCGATGCTGCCCAGGGCAAGGAAAGCGAGGACGCCGCCCAGAATGGCCACCCTCCAGGTGAACAGCCCCCGGGATCGGAAGTCTCCAGAGTCGCCCGGATCGGCTTCAGCACCGGTTGCCGGGTCGTCGCCCCTGGGCTGGGCCGCCGATCGAGCCTGATAGAGCGCCGTGGCGAAGATGATGGGCAGCCCGATGACCAGGAGCCCCAGCGCGATCGGGAAGAACCAGCCCGGCAGACCAAAGCGGGCGATCAGCAGGTCGATGGCCTCGAGAACTGCCCAGGACACTAGGACATATATGCCCAGCACCCGCCATACAGGTGCGGAGCCAGCCCGCTCCATAAGGTTCCTAATGCCGATCGTTGTCATATTACCGCGTTACAAGGCTTTCGGGCCGGCCCCGCCGGGCCCCGGCTTTCTTGTCTGGACGGCGCCGGCGCGGGCATGGTTACACCCCGCCCCGGTCCCGTATATGCGTGGTGGGCCTGACCTCCCGGCCTCTCCCTCACAGATGAACGCATCCAGCGCCGTTTAGGTTCTGAGGCGGTTCCCTGGCCGGCGTCCGCAAGGCGATCGACAAGAGGAGCCGCGCCGGGGGGCCGGCAGGGCTCCTCTTCGAATACGAGCTGCCGAGCAGAGACTAACTGCTGCTGATGTCTTCCGGCCGGATCGGCATCCGCCGGACACGTACGCCGGTCGCCGCGAAGATGGCGTTGGCGACGGCCGGCGCGATGGGCGGCAGCGGTGGCTCGCCGATGCCGGACGGGTCCACGTTGCTCTTGATGTAGTGCGTCTCGATCTCCGGCATCTCATCGATACGCAGCAACGGGTAATCGTGGTAGTTGCCCTGCACCACGCGACCCTCGTCGATTGTGATTTCCGCCTTGAGTGCCGCCGTAAGCCCGAGAACGATGGCACCCTCAACCTGGGCGGCGAGGTCGTCCGGGTTGACCACGATCCCGCAGTCGACTGCGACGAAGACTTTGTGTACCCGAACCGAGCCGTCGTCCGCCACCGAGACTTCCGCCACCTCGGCGGCCCAGCTCCCGAACGAGTGGTGAAGCGCGATACCCTGATGATGACCGCTGGGCAGCGGTTGGCCCCAGCGCGCTTTCTCTGCGGCCCATCCGAGCACACCGCGATGCCGCGGCTCGTTTTCCAGCATCCTCATGCGGAAGACGACGGGGTCTACTCCGGCCGCCGCCGCCAGCTCGTCGATGAAGCACTCGTTGGCGAACGGCGTCTGCGTGTGGTAGACCGAGCGGAAGTAGCTGACAGGAACGGCGGTGTTCGCCATGCAGAAGTCGACGTGGCAGTTGGGGATATCGTAAGGAAGCTCTCTGGCGCCGCTGGTCGCCTCGCGGGCCGCCCCCGCAAGATCACCGCCCTGCAAAGTCGCGCCGATGGAGTGAGCGACCACCCGGTGCTTCCATGCCACCAACTTGCCCGACTCGTCCAGCCCGGCGCTCAAGATGTGGCGACTGGCCGGCCTGAAATAGCCGTGGTGCATGTCGTCTTCACGGGTCCAAACCACTTTCACCGGTGCCGCCGCCGCCTTCGAGACGTGCACCGCCTCCACCACGAAGTCGGGTATCAATCGCCGCCCGTGGCCGCCGCCGCTGAACTCGATGTTCAGGGTGACGTTCTCCGGCGCGTAGCCGAACGTCGCGGCCACCGCCCCGTGCGCCCACTGCGGCGCCTGCGTGGGAGCCCAGATCTCGCAGCGGTTTTCCCTGGCGTGGGCCGTGCAGTTCATCGGCTCGAGTGGTGAGTGAGCTATGTAGGGGACCTCGTACACGGCATCGAGCACTTGCGCCGCACCCGCCAGCGCAGAATCGGCGTTGCCGTCGTCGCGCGTGGC
>JBDHKT010000029.1:0-9557 GCA_039586255.1 Gemmatimonadota bacterium
GTCGCCGTATCTCTCTTGAAGCTCATCGATCTCGGCGTACTGCTTCGCGAAGTCCTCCAGTTTGATGCCTGTCATCGCCAGCGATGGGCTGTGGTCGGTGATGGCCATGTACTCGTAGCCGCGCTCCCGGCAGGCCTCGATCATCTCAGCCACGCTGTGCTTACCATCGCTGTATTGCGTATGCATCTGGAGGTCACCGCGGATGTCGTCGAGCGCGACGACGTTCGGCAACCGACCTTCGCGCGCGGCATCGAATTCGCCGCGGTCCTCGCGCAGTTCTGGCGGAATCCAGGGCAGGTCGACGGCGGCGTAGACCTCCTCTTCCGTTCTCCCGCCCACGAGCCGCTCGCCCTCGAAGACGCCGTACTCGTTGATCTTGATGCTTCGCTCGCGCCCGATCCCGCGGATCACGATGTTGTGTGCCTTCGATCCGGTGAAGTATGTCATGGCCGCGCCGTAGCTCTCCTGCGGCACGAGCCGCAGGTCCACCTGGAGACCGCCCTTCAAGCGGATCGAGCTCTTCGTCGTCCCTTTCGCCAGCGCTTCCTGGATGTCGCGATATTCGACGAAGTGGTCCATTAGCGATGATTCGCCGGATGTCGTGGCCAGGATGTCGATGTCACCCACGGTCTCGCAGCGCCGCCGGTAGCTGCCCGCAACTTCCAGATCGACTACGCCCTCGGCCCCCTTCAGGTATTCGAGCAGCGGTCCCACGTAGATGTCGGCTTCGGAAATCTTGAAGCGGCCGGCGCGTGCCTTCAGTTCCTCGATGCCCCTGATGATCTTTTTCTGCAGAGTCGGCCCGAAGCCGGAAAGGCCCTCGAGCGATCCGCCACGTGCCGCCTCCTCCAGCTCATCGACGGTGGTAATCTCGAGCCCCTGCCAAAGCTGGCGCGCGCGCTTCGGGCCGAGGCCGGGGATGTGCATGATCTGCACGAGCGACGCGGGGACCTCCTCGCGTAGCTTCGTCAGGCGTTCGACTGCGCCGGTCTCGCATAGCTCGCGGATCTTCCCGGCCAGGTCCTTGCCGATACCCGGCAGGTCCTCGAGTCGCGTCTCCTCGTCGGCCAGCAGCGACTCCAGCGGTTGTGAGAGTGTCTCGATGGTGCGGGCGCCGTTTCGGTAGGCGCGGATGCGGAAAGGGTTAGCGTCCTGGATCTCCAGCAGATCGGCGATCTCTTCGAAGACCCGCGCGTAATCGATATTCTCCACTTCAGCGAGCCCCTGGCGGGAGCAACTTGAGGAACTCTTCTTCCGAGAGGACGGTAACGCCGAGCTCGACCGCCTTCTCGTACTTGTTGCCCGGGTCGCTTCCGGCTACCACGTAGTCGGTCTTGGCGCTCACGCTGGACGATGTCCGGCCGCCCAGCGAGCGAACCAGATCCTGCGCAGCGCCGCGTGACATCGATTCCAGGCCGCCGGTGAAGACGAAGGTCAGGCCGGCGAAGTCGGCGGTTCCCGCCGCCTCGGTCTCGGCGAGCTTCAACCCCCGCTTTCTGAGTTCTTTGATGGTCCTACGCGTGCCCGCGCTCCCGAGGAAATCTGAGACGGCTTCCGCCACCTTCGGGCCGATCCCCGGCACCGCCTCCAACTCCTCCCGCTCGGCGCGTAGCACCGCGTCCAGCGAGCCGAAGTGCCGAGCCAGGTCCCTGGCCGTTTGCGTACCCACCTCGGGGACCCCGAGCGCATAAAGGAAGCGGTCGAGCGTGACCTCGATGGAGGTCCGGATCGCCTCGACCAGGTTCCTCGCCGAAAGGTCGGCGAACCCCTCCAGGGCCACCAGGTCTTCCTCGCTCAAGGTGAGGAGATCTGCGACGCTCGACACCAGTCTCGCTTCGAGCAACTGCTCGACGGTACGCTCGCCGAGCCCCTCGATGTCGAGGGCATGTCTCGAGGCGAAGTGCTGGATTCGGGCTTTGAGCTGGGCGCGGCAGGCGAGCCCGTTAGTGCAGAAGTCCAGCGGGCCGTGGCTGACCACCGGGGCTCGGCAAGCAGGGCAGGCCTCCGGCATGCGGAACCTCGGGCCGCGCCTCTTTCCAGTCTCGTCGATGCGTTCCAACACCTGGGGGACAACGTCACCGGCCCTCTGTATGCGCACCTTGTCGCCCACGCGGACGTCCTTGCGCTCTATCTCCTCGCGGTTGTGAAGCGATGCCCGGGAGACGGTGACGCCGCCGACGTCGACCGGCCGGAGCATCGCCACTGGTGTCAGCTTGCCCGTGCGCCCGACCTGCACGACGATGTCGAGGATCTCGGAGACCTCGCGTCGCGGCTCGAACTTATAGGCGAAGGCCCAGCGCGGGTGATGGGCGGTAGCGCCCAGCCGCGGACGCGCGGCCAGGTCGTTCAGCTTGATGACGACGCCGTCGATCTCGTAGGCCAGCTCGTCGCGCCGACGCTCGAGCTCATGGTGGAACGCGACGGCTTCATCGATCTGCAGGCCGGCCTTCGTTTCGGCGCTGACTCGAAAACCCCAGTCGCGCAGCGCGTCGAGCACCTCGGTCTGCGTAAGCAGCGTCGCGCCCTCGACGCGCATCACCTCGTAGGCGTAGAAGACGAGCGGGCGCGCGGCAGTCACGCCCGGGTCGAGCTGTCTCATCGAGCCGGCGGCGGCGTTCCGTGGGTTGGCGAAGACCGGCCTGTCCTCTTGGGTGAGGCGGGCGTTCAAGCGCTCGAACTCATCGATCAGCATGACCGCTTCGCCGCGTAGCGATAGGAGCGTTGGCACTTCTCTGTCCGTATCTCTGAGCTTGAGCGGTAGCGAGGCTATCGTCCTGGCGTTCGGGGTCACGTCCTCGCCGACGCGGCCGTCGCCACGGGTCGCCGCGCGCGCCAGGCTACTGTTCTCGTATACCAGCTCCAGCGACAGGCCGTCGAGCTTCGGTTCCGCGACGTACTCGACGGCGCCGTCGCCTAGCGCCGAGCGGACGCGCGTGTCGAAGCGGCGCGCGTCTTCCTCGTCGCCGCCCGAGTCGAGGCTGAGCATCAGCTCCAGGTGCTCGACCTCGCCGAATCCCGGCCGCGGTTCTGCGCCCACCCGCTGGGTCGGCGAGGCGGGAGTGATGAGCTCGGGGAACTCCTCCTCGAGCCCTTTCAGCTCCCGGTAGAGCTTGTCGTACTGGGCGTCGGAGATCTCTGGTTGGTCGAGGACGTGGTAGAGGTAGTCGTGATGTCTTATCGCTTCCCGCAGGTCCTCAGCCCTTCTGCGCGCCGCCTCCCGGCTACTCGCTCCGGCCACGCTCTATGCCTCCACTCCTCTCTCGGTCTGCTCTTCCTCGTCCTCGTCCGGCGCTTCCACTTCAGGCTCGGCGGCCGCGGCCTCCTCCGGCTCGGCCCGGCGCCCTTGCCGGACCGGCTTGCCAAAGTCGCGCCAGCCGCGCGCCCACCTCGAGAGCCGCGCCGCGGCGCGCCCATAGACCGAGTCCGACGGGAAGCCACCATCGGCGTCCCGCTCGCCTGCCGGCATGCCGGCGAGGATCTCCCAGCCTTCCTCGAACAGCCTTATCGGCCAGACGTGGAACTGGCCTTCGCGGACGGCCTCGATAACCTCGTCGTTGAGCACCAGGTTCGGCATGTTGCGGGCCGGGATCATCACGCCCTGCTTGCCGGTGAGCCCGCGGCGTTTGCAGGCCCGGAAGAAACCCTCGATCTTCGTGCTGACGCCGCCTATCGGTTGGATATCACCTTTCTGGTTGAGCGCCCCGGTTATGGAGATCCCCTGACGGAGCGGCACCTGGGCGATCGATGAGATGAGGGCGTAGAGCTCCGCCGCGGACGCGCTGTCCCCTTCCACCTCCTCGTACAGCTGAGCGAACGAGAGGGTGGCGGACATGATCAGCGGGTGGTCCTGTGCGAAAAGGTCACCCAGGTAGCCGGAGAGCACGAGCACGCCCTTATTGTGGATCGGGCCACCCAAGCGTACCTCGCGCTCGATGTCGACTACGCCGCTCGTACCCATGAAGGTGCTCGCTTCCACCTTGATCGGCCGCGCGAACGCATGGTCGCCGGCCGACAGCACGGCGAGGCCGTAGAGCTGGCCGACCTTCTCACCGGCTGGGTCGACGGTGAGAGTGTCTTCCTCGATGAGATTCAGCAGTTCCCGCTCCGGACGGTTGACCCGCACCTCGCGTTCACGGATCGCCTGCCGCACGTCCTCCCGCGTAACGACCATCCGGCCATCGGTTTTGGCGAAGAACCCGGCCTCGCGGACGAGATCGCCGATGGCGCCGAACTGCGTTGAGAGGCGGTCCTGGTGCCCGGCGAGGCGCGACCCAAACTCGGCGACCCGGGCGACGGCAGAGGCGTCGAACGGCGGCAGCGACTCTTCTTCGCCACGGGCGGCGACGAACTCGCCGTAGCCGCGCTCCGCTTCGGCGTCCCTTTCCATGTAGGGGCTGAAATCCGCCTTCACCTTAAAAAGCTCGCGGAAATCCTCGTCGTAAGCGTGCAGCAGCTGGTAGGTGTAGGGGTCCCCCAGCAGGATGACCCGCACCGTCAGCGGTACCGGCTGCGGTTTGAGTGTTGTCGTGGCGATCAGGCTGGTGTACTCGATTATCTCTTCCAGTCTTATCGACTGGGTTCGGAGTGCGTTCTTCAGCGCGACCCAGGCTATCGGTTGCCGAAGAACGTCGTTCGCCTCCAGAATCAGATAACCGCCGTTGGCCTGGTGAATGGCGCCGGCCGTGATCTGGGCGAAGTCGGCGATCATCGTGCCGAATTCCACGCGGTGCTCGATTCGCCCGATCAGGTTGTGATAGGTGGGGTTCGCCTCCTGGACAACCGGCGCACCGCTGTCCGGCTTGTGACAGACGATGACGTTTACCCGATAGTATGCCAGTGGGTCTTCCTCGGTGGGCGTCACCTCGGAGCTCGACTCCGACTCGTCGCCGCCGTCGGCGAACTGACCGGCGTTCTCGACGATCGCCTTCGCCAGGCGATCAAGATACGCGATCGCGTCGGGCACCTCATCCCAACGGGCTTTCACTCCTCTCACACAGCTCTCCACCTCGGCCTCGGCCACCATCTGCTGTAGCTCTATGAGCAGGCGTCTGGCGTCTCGGTCGGTCTCGCGCACCTTGAGCTGGACGTCGGCGAACTTCTTTTCCATCTCGCGCCGTCGGCCGAGAATTTCCTCGCGCTGATCCTCGGACAGGGTTTGGAACTGCTTCTCGTCGAGCGGCTCGTTGCCCAGCGCCGGGGCGACGACCCAACCGGTAGGCGTCTGTACGAGGGCGACGTAGCGCTCGTCCTCGACCTCCTTCTGGAACGCCTCGATAAGCTGCCTCTGGATATGGCCGACGCGCTCGGCGATGGCGTCGCGCTCCTTGCGGACCTCCTCGGTCTGCAGCGCCCGCGGAAGCGAGTCCTGCAACTCCTCCAGCAGCCCCTCCACATCGGTGCGCAGATCGGGGCCCCGACCGGCCGGTAGGGCCACAGCGTATGGCTCGCGCGGTTGGTCGAAGTTGTACACGTAGCACCAGTCGGAGGGCGTCTGCTCGTCCCGCGCCCGGTCTTCGAGCAGCTGGCGGATGATGGTGGCGCGGCCCGAGCCGGGCAGCCCGATGGCGAAGATGTTGTAGCCCGGGTGCTCGACCTCGAGGCCGAAGCGCACGGCGCGCATCGCCAGGTCCTGCCCGATGGCCTCACGCAGCGGCTCCAGTTCGGCTGTCGTCTTGAACTTGAGTGCGCTTGGGTCGCAGGCTCTGCGCAGCTGCTCAGGTTTCAGTGAGTTGGGTGTCGTGACAGTCACGCGGTTGTCCCTTCAGGTTGGCAGTGCCGGCCGCCGAGCTCAACCCTTGAGTTTGCCCTCTGCGACGGCGCGTACGATGTCGGTCGTGGTTACGATGCCTTGTAGTTCGCCCTTGTCGATAACGAGGATCCGGCTGATCCCCAGGCCCAGCATGTGGTGGGCGGCCTTCTTCAGCGACGTGTTCGACGGCTGGCTCAGGACCTCGCGCGTCATCACGTCCGCTACCGTGTACTGGTCCAGGAGATCCAGGTCGCGCGAGCGGGTGGCCCGGGCCCAGCCCAGCGCCTCCTCGGACGGATCCCAGCTATCCTGAGAGCCGCTCCGCTTCCTGCCCGGGGCGTCGGGCTCGTCCATCCCCGGCCGCAGCGACAGGTTCCCGCTATCCTCCTGCAGGTCGAAGACGTCCGTCATCGAGATCACTCCGACGACCTGGCCGCCGGTCACAACCGGGGCGCCGCTTACCTCCAGCTCGGTGAAGACCTCGAGTAGCTCCCGCAAAGTGAGATCGGGGGAGACCGAAACCACCTCAGAGTTCATCAGATCCTTGAGCTTCAGCATCGAGGCGTTCTCCCGGCTGGTCACTGGCGAACCCGGCCCGTCCATTCCGTGCGATTCTTCCAGGCAACATAGTAACTCGGAAGGATTGCCCTCGTCCATTCGCCTCCGCCCGGCAGGCGTCTCACTCCTCACACTCCAGCTCCGGGGCACGTCATCGGGTGACGGTCAGGCGGTGGGGGTCTAAGGATCAGTGCTGCGGGGGCAGCGTTGGACTGTGGTTACAGGGCGAAACCCGCCGCACTACTCGCCAGAATCGAGTTTCAGTGCTGTCGAGTTGATGCAGTAGCGCTGCCCCGTGGGCTCCGGCCCGTCGTCGAAGACGTGACCCAGGTGCGCGTCGCAGACGGAGCACAGCACCTCGGTTCGCCGCATTCCTAGGCTGTCGTCGGGCCCGGTGGCCACGCCGTCCGCCGACGCCGGTCGGTAGAAGCTCGGCCAGCCCGTGCCGGAGTCGTACTTGGCGTCCGAGTCGAATAGCGCGTTCCCGCAACACACGCAGCGGTACACGCCGCCCTCCTTGCAGTCGTGGTACTCGCCGCTGAACGCCCGCTCCGTGCCTCTTTGGCGGGTGATCCGGTACTGCTCAGGAGTGAGCGACTCCCTCCACGCGCCGTCGCTCTTTCGAGCCTTCCGCTGCGACAAGTTTCCCTACCTCCCCTGTTCCTCTGCTCCCCGGAGCGACGGTCGAGAATTCCCAAACCATGCGAGACTTCCCAGCTTCTTGAGTCGCCCCGCGACCAGGCGGTAGCCGAGCAGCGTCGCCAGGACCGCGCCGAAGATCACGGGCTCGCGGATATCGGCCTTCACCAGCCAGAGGAAGTGGAGGACGCCGAGCGCCGCGGCGACGTAGACCAGTCGATGCAATCGATTCCAGCGCCTTCCGCCCAGCCGCTTGATCATCCGCTTCGTCGAAGTCGCGGCCAGCGGCACCAGGATGAGCAGGGCGGTAAAGCCCACCGTGATGTAAGGGCGCTCACCGATGTCCTCGAGGATATACTCCCAGGCGAAGAACTGGTCGATCCCGACGTAGACTGCGAAGTGCACGGTTGCATAGAAGAAGGCATAGAGGCCAAGCATCCGCCGCAACTTGACCAACCATCCGATACCGGTAAGCCGGCGGACCGGCGTGACGGCCAGCGTCAGCATGATGAACGCCAGCGTCCACCACCCCGTGCGATGGAGCATCTCTTCGATGGGATTGCCGCCCAGGCCGCCGCCGAGTACCTGCGCCACGATACGCGCGAGCGGAACGAGCGCCAGCACGAACACGGCGACGCGAACGCTACGCTCCACCCAACGCCGTGATCTTCGACCTTCGAGCTTCGACGTCCGACGTTCGACGTTCACTCTAATAATTCCGCCCTAGGTCCAGCCCCTCGTACAGGTGGGCGACCTGCTCGGCGTAACCGTTGAACATGAGCGTCTCGCGCCGCCGAAACTCGCCCAGCCGCCGCTCGCGGCTCTGGCTCCAGCGCGGGTGGTCGACCTCAGGGTTCACGTTGGCGTAAAAGCCGTACTCGTTCGGAGCCTGCTGCGCCCAGCTGGTGGGCGGCATCTCACGAGTGAATCGCAGAGAGACGATCGACTTGATGCTCTTGAATCCGTACTTCCAGGGCACCACCAGCCGGATCGGCGCGCCGTTCTGGTTGGGAAGCGTCTTTCCGTAGAGCCCCACCGACAGGACGGTCAGTGGGTGCATCGCCTCGTCCATCCTCAGCCCTTCCACGTACGGCCAGTCGAGCACGCGCCGCCGCTGGCCCGGCATCTGCTCGGGGTCGTGTAACGTCCGGAACTCGACGAACTGCGCGTGCGAAGTCGGCTCCAGATCGTTGATGAAATCGGCGAGCGGGAAGCCCAACCACGGTATCACCATCGACCAGGCTTCGACGCAGCGCAGCCGGTAAATCCGCTCCTCGGCCGGGTAGCGCATCAGCAGGTCTTCGATGTCGTAGATACCCGGCTTGTTGCACTCGCCCTCCACCGTGATCGTCCACGGACGTACCTTCAGCGTGTGCGCGTTCTTCGCCGGGTCTTCCTTGCCGATTCCGAACTCGTAGAAGTTGTTGTAGCCCGTCACAACGTCGTACGGCGTCAGCTCATCGTCCTGCATCGCGCCGGCGTCACCCCCGAGGGCGGCGAGCGGCGCGGCCGTAGCCGCCAGGCCGAGACCGGCCCCGGCCGCGGCCGCACGCCGGATGAACTGTCGGCGGTCTATATAGAGTCCCTCGTCGGTGACCTCGGACTCTCGGATGTCTGGAGGACGTCTGATAAGCATGTCGGCTTCCCTAGCTCTCTCCCGGCCGTCTCGGCGTTCACTCTGTGCTTAGCCTACAGCGAAACACTCCGGGCCCACTGATTGTTCCCGCTCCGCGGCCATTCTGACTTGACAGCCCTGGGGCCACCGCCAACCTTACTCAACTTTGCACCACCAGTGACACCTCTCAATAGGATCGGGCACTATGCTACGATCGCGCGCTTGCTTGTGGCCGCTGGCCCTGCTGGCCGTCGCCCTGGCGTGGCCGGGCGGGCTATCGGCTCAGTTCAACGATCCTCCCGCCCCGGCTGCCTACGTCCTGCAGGGCGTGACCGTCGTGCAGGCCGACGGCAACACCCTGGCTGGGGTTACCCTGGTGGTTCGCGGTGGCAGGATCGAGGCCATGGGCGCTGAAGTCCGGGTACCGGCAGACGCCAAGCTGCTGGAGGGCGACACGCTCTTCGTGTACCCGGGGATATTCGACGCCCACGGTGAGGCCGACTACGAGTTCCCCGAGATCGAGGCCGATCGCAGCGGCATAGCCTCCTGGAACCCACCTCGGCAGGTGCAGAGCTTCATGCCGCATCGCCGAGTCGTAGACTATCTGACGGCGACCGGCGATGACTTCGCCGGTCAGAGGAAGAGCGGCATCGTCGCTGCGGCGGTCCATCCGGAGGGCCGATTGATGCCCGGGCGCGGGACGGTGCTGGTCTTCCGGGCGGGCGCCGATACCCCGGCCGGGCTCGTGGTCCAGCCCGAGTTGGGGCCCCTCATGACATTCCAGGCGGCGCAGGGCGTCTACCCGTCGGTCCTGTTCTCGGTGATCGCCTTTTATCGCCAGATGTTCGAGGACGCCGGGCGAGGGGCGGTGCACATGCGGGCGTTCGATCGTGACCCCACCAGCGTGCCTGCTCCGGCCTGGGACGCCGACATGGAGGTCGTCAGGCAGGTGATGGGTGGCGGCGTGCCGGTCTTCTTCGCCGTCGACTACGGCCG
>JBDHKT010000502.1:0-2559 GCA_039586255.1 Gemmatimonadota bacterium
TACTCGCTGCTGACGCTGAAGGGTGGCATCGAGCAGCGGCTGCGGAATGTGCTGCCGGAGGTCAAGACGGTCGTCGCGGTCTGAGCAGCGTGAGTCGTCTCGTAATGTGCCGGCATGGGTGCGCCCCAGCCGGCTTTTTGTTATCGATCCCCAGCGGAGAGACTCTAAAGAAGAGGCGGTGAACATGGAGGAACGTGCCGGCGGTAGGGGTGCGCGGGCCGGACGCAGACTGCCGGTGATGGGCCAGGGAGGTGGAGGTAGAAGCGAGCCTACACCGGCGCCGCCGACGCCCGATATCGTGCCGGGCGTGCAGCGCGTAGTCGCGGTGAGCTCGGGCAAGGGCGGCGTGGGAAAATCGACCGTTGCCGCAAATCTGGCGGTAGCGCTGCCCGGACATCCCGATCATGTTCGGTGTCTATAGCCGTCCCCGCGTAACCGCCGACGAGAAGGTGGTCCCGATCGAGTCGTACGGCGTCAAGTTGATGAGCATCGGCTTCCTGCTCGACGAAGACACGCCGGCGATCTGGCGCGGCCCGATCGTGATGGGGATCATCCGGCAGTTCTTGCAGCAGGTACAGTGGGGTGAGCTCGATTACCTGATCGTCGACATGCCGCCGGGCACCGGCGATGCGCAGCTCTCGCTCGTGCAACTCGCCAGGGTCGACGGTGCCGTGATGGTTACGACGCCGCAGGGAGTGGCGACCGCCGATGTGCTCAAAGGGATCAAGATGTTCGAGCGCGTCGAGGTGCCTGTGCTCGGTCTCGTGGAGAACATGAGCGGCTTCCTTTGCCCGCACTGTGGTGAGCGGACCGACGTCTTCGGGCGGGGCGGGGGGCGCAAGCTGGCGGCCACCGCCGGCGTGCCATTTCTCGGCGAGGTCCCGCTGGGAGCCTCGGTGATGGAAGCCGGGGACAGCGGACAGCCGACCGTAGCGAGCGCACCGGAGTCGCCGGAGGCGAAAGCGTTCGTGGAGCTGGCGGATAAGTTGGTGGCGGCGCTTGAAGAGGCGGAAGCGTAGGGGGCAACTTCAGTATCCGACTTAGATACGATCGATCTCGACTCCGCCCAGCACGCCGCTCACCGATAGGGTAAGATGATTCTCAGCCGTGTCCCAGTTGCGGCTGAGCCAGACCCCGCCGTCCTGTTTGACGAAGCCGGGGGCGTCGAACGACATGAGGAAGGTGCTCTTTTCGATGCGGACCCCGAGCTCGGCGGGTACACGGATCTCGACTGTACCCAGCCCGACGTTGATATCACCGGTTGCGTCGTAGTCCCACTCCCCTGAGAAGTCGAGGACCAGAGTGCCCACGCCACCGGACACCGATATTCTCCGGCAGCCGGAGTTCCCCATCTCCTCGACCCTGAGTGCGGCGGCACCGGCCTTGAAGGTGCAGAACTCGGCAGCTTCGCGGTTCGGCTCGCTGAAGCTCACGCGGGTATCGCTGGCGCCGGTCTGCAGCGAGATGCGCTGCAACTGCAGGCCGCCCAAATCGAGCTCCGCTTCGACCGCGCCCATCTCGAGGTCGAGGGCGAGGGGGATCGCACCGGAGAGGTCGAGTGTCAGATTACCGCCCTCGTAATCGTAGTCTTTGAGGTCTTTGAAGTCGACGTCACCGAGGTCGTCGATCTCCACCCGCAGGTTGCCGCGGCTCTCGGACTCGAGGTAGTTGGTGCGCAGGATGAAGACTTCCTCATCGTACCGGGAGTCGAGCCGGTAGAGCAGGCGGTCGGGGCCTCTCCTCAACTCGAATTTGCCCACCGCGTACGTCACCTTGACGTCGAGAAACTCCTGGCCGCGACGCTGCCGCGCCTTCGCCTCGGTCCGCCACGTCTGGCCCGCGGCCTGAGGAGCCATGGTAGCGGCCAGAACGACCGCCAGCGCGAGTGCTGCGCTAGATCTCATCGCTCTCCTCCCGGGCACGGCGCCGGGCCTCGGCAGCGCCCTCCATCGGCGCCATCTCTTCCGCCAGCGTATCCGCGGGAAGCTCGGGAAGCTCGTGCGGCCGCGCGTAGGATCGCCGCGTGCCCGCTCGGGAGAGCACCGCCGCGCCCAGTCCGGATGTCGCTGCGATCCAGGTCAGGATCCAGGCCGAGGCGATCAACAGATCGTGCGCCCAGCCCAGCAGCGGGTAGGCCATCTGAGTGATGGCGGCGCCGACGAACAGAGCGAGCAGCACGCCGAGTCCGTTAAGCACATAGTAGTAGGAGTTAGCGCGCCGCATGCGGTCGGTCCACGAGAAGCGGCGGCGCGTCAAGTTCTCGCCGGCCGCGTGGGCCACCGACACGTAGCCCAGCACTGACAGGAGCGCGAACGCGATGATATAGAACGGGACGGCGATCGCCGTGACGACAAGCACCGTCATTACGAGCCCGATCGGCAGGAACAACACCTCGGCGGCCAGCCCAGTCAGGAACGAGCGCCCGAAGCTGTACGACACCGTGTCGCTCACCGTCTCCAGATGCCCGCGGAACAGGTAAACGACCAGAGCGCCCAGGAACCCGAACAGCAGGTACATGGCAACGGTCTTGGCCAGTGATCCCAGGCCGGCGGTGACGCG
>JBDHKT010000503.1:0-2333 GCA_039586255.1 Gemmatimonadota bacterium
GTTGAGCGGCCTCAAACACATCAGGGGGCTGGCACGTTCTCCCTCTCCATCTCCATCTCCATTCAAGAACGGAAGCTTGAGATGACGATGGAGATGGGGATGGAGATGGGGAGGAGATGGAAACCGCTGATTTTCTCGTGATCGGTGGCGGGGTCATCGGGCTGCGCATCGCGATCGAGGCCAGACGTCGATATCCGGACGCCTCCGTCATTCTTGTCGAGAAAGAGCGTAGCTGCGGACTGCACGCGAGCGGTAGGAACAGCGGCGTGCTGCACGCCGGCTTCTATTACTCCGCCGACAGCTTCAAGGCAAAGTTCACCAGAGAGGGAAACGAGCGACTGAGTCGCTACTGTGACCAGCGTAGCCTGCGCATCAATCGCTGCGGTAAGCTGGTTGTAGCCAGGCAGGCTCGCGAAGTAGATGTACTGGGCCAGCTGGTGCAGCGGGCGCGTGCGAACGGGGTCGAAATGGAGGAGGTTAGCGCCGAGGAAGCCCGAGCGATCGAGCCGCGCGCGAAGACGTACGAGCGTGCCCTATATTCTCCCAGCACGGCGACGGTTGACCCGGGTGAGGTCGTGGCGTCGTTCGTGGAGGAGGCGCGGGCCGCAGGGGTCCGGCTACTGACGGGAACGGCGTATGTCGGCCGGGACGTCGGCAGCGTGACTACGGCGCGAGGCTCGATCTCGGTGGGCTACGTCGTCAACGCTGCCGGGCTATACGCCGACGATGTGGCCCGCGACTTCGGGTTCGCCGAACGTTTGCGCATCGTGCCGTTCAAGGGGCTGTACCTGTATTCGAAACCGGGCGCCTATTCGCTGCATACCAACATCTATCCGGTTCCGGATCTCGCGACACCGTTCCTCGGCGTCCATCTGACGGTGGCTGTGGACGGTCGAGTGAAGATCGGGCCGACGGCGGTGCCGGCCCTCTGGCGCGAGCAGTACGGCCTGGTCGACAACTTCAGCTTCGGGGAGTTCCTCGAGATTGCCCGCCTCGAGTCCCGCATGTTCGTGGGTAACCGAGCCGGCTTTCGTACCATAGCGATGCGTGAGATGACCAAGTACTACAGGCCGAGGCTCGTGCGGCTGGCGTCGAGGCTGGCGGAAGGTGTGGAGGCGCGGGACTTCAGGGCCTGGGGCAGGGCGGGGATCCGAGCCCAGCTCGTGGATACGAAGGAGTACCGCCTATATAACGACTTTCGATTGGAAGGAGATGATAGATCACTGCATGTCCTCAATGCGGTCTCGCCGGCCTTCACGTGCTCGATCCCCTTTGCCGAGTTCGTGCTTGACGAAATAGGCAGGCTTACGGACTAGTTGATTCCAGGACCCCGGAGTCGTCGCGCTGCGGAACGCCACCGCGTGATCCGCCTAGGACCTGGCGAGTGAGTTCCGCCAGGGCCGCCGGCGAAAAGGGCTTCTGAAGGAAGTTGACGCCGCTGTCGGCCATCATGTCGCGGACGGTTTTGTTGTCCGTGTAACCCGACATGTAGATGATGCGAGTGTGCGGGCGAGCTTTGTGGAGTTGTTCCACGAGTTCGGGCCCGCCAAGCTTTGGCATCACGACGTCGGTGATCAGGACATCGATCGGCCCCGCGTGGTCCTCGTGAACCTGGAGCGCTTCGGAGCCGTCGCGGGCCTGGAGGACCTCGTAACCACGGCCTCGCAGCACGCGGGCGGCGAGGCTCAGTACGGCGGGCTCGTCCTCGACCAACAGGACTGTGCCGCCACTCGCGGCGGGTTCCTCTACCTTCTGAGCCGGTTTTGCCGCTTCGATCTCCTCCTTGACGGCCGGCAGATAGATCATGACGGTCGTGCCGTGGTCCGGCTTGCTCTTGACCCAGATGTCACCGCCGCTCTGCTTGACTATCCCGTATACGGTCGCCAGGCCCAGACCGGTGCCCTTCACTTCTTTCTTGGTCGAGAAGAAAGGCTCGAAGATCCGAGCGAGAGCCTCCTCGTCCATTCCGCAGCCCTTATCGACGACCGCTAGAACCGCGTACGTACCGGGTTGCGACAGGCCGAGCTGCTGAGCCGAGTCGGGCTTGAGGTCGGCGTGAGCCGTCTCGATGGACATGCTACCGCCGGCGGGCATGGCCTCGCAGGCGTTCTCCACCAGGCTGACGATGATCTCCTCGAGTTGGACCGGATCGGCCTTCACCCGCCGGAGTCCTCCATCGAGCACCGTGGTCAGCTGGATCCTGTCACCGACCATCTCCCTCAGTCGTGGGCCGAGGTTGGCGATAAGCTTGTTCAACTCGATGAGGCGCGGCTGCAATATCTGGCGGCGGCCGAACGCCAATAGTTGGTTGGTGAGCGCCGCGGCGCGCTGGC
>JBDHKT010000504.1:0-2331 GCA_039586255.1 Gemmatimonadota bacterium
GAGCCACGAAGGCGCGACGCGCGCCCCGCACGATCAGCAAAAATGTAACGACTCGATTCCATGAGCAGGGAACGATTCGATCAAATCACCACATTTTCAGCGACCTGTTAGTCATGGATTGCCGAATCCCTGGAATCCCCGAATCCCCGAATCCCCGAATCCCAGATTCCCAATCCCCGTTGAATTAGGGAACCGGCCTCCCTATCTTTGTCCATAGAAACCGCGGTTTGCAAAAGGATCCCCCCTGCCTTGGCTTCGCGAGGTTGTTGATGGCCCCCCGGCGCATCCTCCTGATTGATGGTAAAGGCCCCCACCGAGACGCGCTGGCACGGGCACTTACCTGCGAAGGACACGAGGTTCGGGTGGCGGATTCCGCGGACGCGCGGGACCGGGTGAACGATTTTGCCCCTGATACCGTAGTATATAGAGAGGGGCTGTCGCGCGGCCCCGAAAAGGGCGACGCTGCCCGTTGGGTCGCGCTGACCAAGCCGGTGAATATGGAGGAGTTGCGCCGCGCCCTGCGCGATTAGTCAGGACGCGCGGTCGATACGGCGGGTTTGTGAAAGGATAGACTCATGCGTGACTATGACG
Organism: Gemmatimonadota bacterium; assembly: GCA_039586255.1. Classification (GTDB taxonomy): domain Bacteria; phylum Gemmatimonadota; class Gemmatimonadetes; order Palauibacterales; family KS3-K002. Next base: position 592 of record JBDHKT010000504.1, read on the forward strand.
ACGACGGCGTTCCCTACGTGGTGATCGAGCGAACCGGCTCCGGGCTGATCCCCTTCGTCTGGGGCGCGCTCATCGGCGCCGCCGCTGCACTGCTGCTCGCACCGAAGTCGGGTGCCGAGACCCAGCAGGAGCTGAAGGAGCGGGCGCGCCGGCTGCGCGACCGGGCCGAGGAGAAGGCGGGCGAGCTGCAGGACACGCTGCAGGACGCCTTTAGCCAGGGGCGCCGCCAGGTCGAGGAGAAGTACGAGGTGGCGAAGGGCAAGGTCCAGGAGGGCCGCGAGCGCGCCCAGCAGGCTCTGGACGCCGGGAAGAAGGCCGCGCGGGCGGCCCGCAGCGAGCTGGACGATCAGATGGCCGACTCGCGCGGTGACGGCGACGAGTCCGTCACCGACTGATCCGGGCTGCGGCTAAACGCTCTCGATACACCGCCATTGGCTGCAAACGACCCCGTGGGTGCGCCCTCCCGAACACGAAAGTGGTTGGGGAGGGCGCAATACGCAGCGGTTCAGTCATGGGCCACACTCAAAGACTACGCCGTTCGGGTCTTCGAGAAAGCAGACGACGATAACGTGTTCGTGCTGGCCAGCGGCCTCACCTTCAGCGTCGTCGCGGCCGCCATCCCCTTCCTCTTCATTCTCGTCGCCTTGATCAGCCTCACGCTGGAAGCCGCAGCGGCGGCGGCGGGCGTCGAGCCGATCGAACAGCTGCGCCGCTACCTGGAGGTGATAGTGCCCGTGCTGGGCGGGAGCTCCAGCTCGGGCGCCGAGCGCAATCTTCCCGAGGAAGTCATCGAGGGAGTAGTCAACCGCGGTCGGGCGATCGGGCTCATCGGCTTCGTCGCCTTCGTCTGGCTCTCGACTCGCCTCTTCGGCTCGGTGAGGGCGATCCTGAGAGAGATTTTCGATCTGCGTCAGAGTCGCGGCGTCATCCAGGGCAAGATCTTCGATGCGCAGATGGTGCTGGTCTCCAGTGTTCTGGTGATCCTCAACATTGGCATCACGATCGTCTTCAACCTGGTTAAGGCCAGGGGCTTCGACTTCGTGGGCTTGTCGGCCGAGCAGGTGGGCCTCGTCGAGCGGGTCTCCGCCTGGTTCACTGCTCTGGCCTTCATCTTCTTGCTCTTCCTTCTGCTCTACAAGTACGTGCCCGCCCGGCGCGTCCCCTGGCGCATGGCGCTCACCGCTGCGGCGTTCACCGCCGTCTGCTGGGAGTTACTCAAGGTCGGATTCGCCTTCTACCTGACCCGGGTCGCCAGCTATCAGTCGATCTACGGCGGGATCACGACGCTGGTGGTAGTGGTAGTCTGGTTCTATTACCTGTCGATCGTCTTCGTGCTCGGCGCCGAGGTCGCTCAGGTCTACGAGATGCGCCGGGTGCGGCGCCAGCAGATCGAAGTCCTTGAATAACTTCACTTGCGCCCTCGCGGTTAAAGCGTCATAATAAGGGCACCCCCCACGGCCTCCAGCCGTAACTCCCAATGTCCAAGGAGAGCATCAAACTAGTTGCCCGGAACCGGAAGGCGCATCACCAGTATCACATCCTAGAGACCTGGGAAGTGGGACTGGTGTTGACCGGAAGCGAGGTCAAGGCGTTGCGGGAGGGGAACGCGAGTCTCTCGGACGCCTACGCCCGCGTCGAGGGCGGTGAGGCTTGGCTCTTCAACATGCATATCGGGCCGTATGGACCGTCAGGTCCAGACGCCCACGAGCACAAACGGCGCCGCAAGCTGCTGCTTCACAA
>JBDHKT010000505.1:0-2329 GCA_039586255.1 Gemmatimonadota bacterium
GACGGCATCTATTACTGTCCTCACCACCCGATGGCCGGAGAGGCGCCCTACCGTAGGGACTGCGACTGCCGCAAGCCGAGACCGGGGATGATCGAGGCGGCTCGACAGGACCTCGAGATCGACGTGTCGCGCTCGTTCATGGTGGGTGACAAGCACTCGGACATCGTCTTCGCCCATTCTGTGGGCATGAGGGGCGTTCTGGTCAGAACCGGATACGGGTTGGGTGAGATAGATCAGTGGTCGACCGCTTGGGACGAGCAACCGGACGCGATCTGCGACGACCTGTTGGATGCAGTGGATTGGATTGTATCAGGAGATGAGTGACAAGCTCGTAAACTGGCTCTCGGCCATCGAAGGCAAGCGAGTCGTGATCTGGGGCGATCTCGTCGCCGATCACACGCTGTACGGCGATACGTCCCGGATCTCCCGCGAGGCGCCGGTCCTGATCCTCGAGAAGGAGTGGGACAGCATCACTCCCGGCTGCGCCGGCAACGCGGCCATGAACGTCGCGTCACTCGGTGGCACACCGGTGCCCGTCGGCGCCGTGGGCGACGACGAGATGGGGAAGCGATTGTTGGGGCAGCTCGAAGAGCGGGGCGTCGACACGTCCTTCATCGAGACGCGGTCCGGTGCGGAAACGGCGATTAAGATGCGGGTCCTTGCCGGCGGCCTGCATACGGTGAAACAGCAGGTCATTAGAATCGACTCTCACGGCGACTACGGTGCGGTCTCGGACGCCGGGATCGGCGAGCACTTGAAGGCGGCGCTCGAGGGAGCTAACGGCATCATCGTCTCGGACTACGGCCTCGGCACGGTCCGTCCCGGTCTCTTCGCCTCGGTCGTGAGCAAGCGCTCCGTCGTCAGCGTCATAGATTCCCGATACAGTCTGGACGACTTCGAGGGCGCGACCTCGGCGACTCCCAACGAGCCGGAGCTCGAGGAGCTGGCCCGCGTATCGATCGGCGACGATGAGGAGCTCCTCGATAAGGCGGCCGGCGACACTCTGCGCGATCTGGACCTGAAAGCGCTGCTCGTGACCCGGGGCAGGCAGGGGATGGCGCTATACGAGCCCAGAAAGAAGCGCCTCGACATACCCGTGTCGAAGACCCAGGACATCGTCGATGTGACGGGGGCGGGCGACACCGTGATCGCCGCCTACACGCTAGCGCTAGCCGCCGGCGCTCCGTTCGAGGATGCCGCGCGACTGGCCAACGCGGCGGCCGGTCTGGCGGTCATGCTGAGAGGTGCGGCCGCGCCAAGCGCGAAGGCCCTTCTAGAAGCTCTCAGAGAGACAGATTGAGCGAAGGAACGGGGAAGAACGAGTTGCAGGTAGCGTCAGGCTATAGGTTACATAACTTTTCTCCTCGCGACCCGCTTTCGCGCCGTCTTCGGGGTCAAGCGATGGGGATCGCTCTGACGTTCCGTAAAGCCTCTTGCGTCGCGCTATCCGGGCCTTAGCTTGAAATTGTTGGAAAGAGTTAGCCCAGGTTGCGCGCTCACTGCACAGGCTTGAATAGCGTGGGCAGCAGCCCGTTCCCTCCTATCCCGCCTTCCTGGACTGGCTGGCCACGTCTCTGAAAACCACGGATCAGCTCCCGTGCCATCAGGCAGGGGACGATGGCGTGTCGATTTTCCACTGCACCGACCGACGCGGGGCCCGGAATGGCAAGGGCATCCAAACGTTCGCGGACCGACGTCACTTATCCGGTTGAGGAGCGATATCGCGCCTCAATTCTACTCATTCGTACCGCCTTTACCTAACGCTCAAGAATAAGAGGACATAGCCATGCTAGTCACGATCGCTCTGTATTTGACGCTATCTCTAAGCTCGCTAGGCGCTCAGCAAGTCATCGACCTGAGCTCATTCGAGCGATGCCGGGCCTGCGAGGTGGACGCGGTGCTCGTCCTTCGCCTGGGTGATCCCGACTTACCCGGAGGGATCGAGTCTGTGTGGGCCCGCGTCGTGTTCGATGCGGCGCATGGCGGCTACGCCGTCTACCAAAAGACCGGCACGCATGTTCAGCTCTTTGATTCTCTGGGAGCGTTTCAGGCCGTGCTGAGCCGGGAAGGCGGAGGTCCAGGAGAGCTTCGGAGCCTTGTTGCTGTCGCGTTCGCAGATGGCAACATCGTCATGTTCGACTTCACGGGCCCGAAGTCTGTCGTGATGACCCGTGATGGGGAAGTGGTAACGGAGGCCCGCTTCGATGTTCGCGTCGGTGATTTCCGGGTGATCTCGGCGGACACCGTGGTGATTGGGTCGATGGACTGGCGGCCGGAGCTCGTAGGTTACCCCTTGCATCTGGTCTCGCTGAGCGAAGGCGAGGTGTTG